>NZ_JBVFVY010000001.1:0-201987 GCF_055522295.1 Micrococcus sp. CS26 | reverse complement strand
GCCCGATGGGAAGGGGCGGGGAAGCCAACCCCGGTGGAATCTTTCATCGACAAGGATCCGGCCAGAATCAGCTGGGCCCGCTCACTTCGTGCCGCGTTGGCGAAGGGTGAAAAACTTCCGAAGGCGAACGAGGAATCTCGGCGGGTGGGGGTCTATAGGCCATTCAATAAGCAGGCCGTCTACTTTGCTCGACTCTTGAATCACGAGCGCGGTCAGCAGCCCAAGTACTTCCCTGTTCGAGACATGAACAACTGCGGTTTCTACGTCGTTGGGCCAGGAAACGACAAGCCGTTCACCGCACTGATGACCGACGCTCTGCCTGACCTCTCCTTTTGGGGCTCTGGTCAGGGCCAGTTCTTTCCCCGCTACACCTACGCGGAGTCGAGTGGTGACCTGTTCTCTCAGGCTGACGGGCCGTCGTCGCCTGCGGATCGGTACACGGGCGTGGACAACATCACGGACGCGACACTGGCCTCCTACCGGGCGGCGTACGGCGAAGCGGTGACGAAGGACGACATCTTCTACTACGTCTACGGCCTGCTGCACTCGCCCGATTACCGGGAGCGGTTCGCGGCGGACCTGAAGAAGATGCTGCCGCGCATCCCGCAGGTGCCGTCCGTGGAGGACTTCCGGGCATTTTCGGATGCCGGCCGGGCACTGTCGGAGCTGCACATCGGGTATGAGACGGTCGAACCGTTTGCACTGCAGGAACAGTGGGCTGCGACCGCCGACGGCCTGGACGAGTACGAGCGATTCCGTGTGACCAAGATGAAGTACGGCGGCAAGTCCGGTGCCTGGGACAAGACCACCGTGAAGTACAACGGCTGGCTGACGCTCACAGGCATTCCGGAGGAGGCGCAGCGGTACATGCTGGGCTCACGGTCCGCGCTGGACTGGATCCTCGAGCGGTATCAGGTGAAGACGGACAAGGCGTCGGGCATCGAGAACAACCCCAACGACTGGTCCCGCGAACACGGGCAGCCCCGCTACATCCGCGACCTCATCGGCCGGATCGTGACGGTGAGCCTGGAGACCATGAAGATCGTGGACAGCCTGCCGAAATTGGAGGTGGAGTGACGGCTGCCAATGCGTCTCCGCGACCAAGCTGGGCCTTGAGGCAGACGGTTCGGAACCGGGACGTGGGTGCACCGGTAGTCGAGATATCCGAATCGAAAGTTCATCCGCATTCTCCGAACGCTGCCCGCCTCCACGCCGGTGACGGACACCTACGAGAAGCTCCACGGTCAAAAGCGCGGTGTCTGGCACCAGACTCAGCACGAGCACATGATCGGCTGGTTCAAAGGTCAGGCAACTCGAGGATCTGGGGGATACACCCCTACGACGCCCAATTTCGATGTCCGGCTGACGTGCAACAGACTCCAGTGCTGGGAGATGTTTTTGTGGATTGGCGAGACGCTTGGGGCTGACCATCCACTGGTATCTGTAGCGGCTGCGGCCGAGACCGACCACCGACGCCGCTGTGGGATCATCCGACACCACCTGTCATGGGCCGCGGTAGTCGCGCCACTTGTCCTCGACCGGCCGAAGAGCCTCTGAAATTTGAGTTGCAACTCCGCGCTGTGGGTCGTGACCTGCGGCAAACTGAGGACATGCACGTGAACGCCCAGCCCATGAAGGCCGCCGAGATTAACCTCGGGAAGCTCTTCACGAACGACTTCGATTTCGTCATCCCGGAGTACCAGCGCCCCTACGCATGGGGACAGGAGGAGGCCCTCCAGCTGCTGGCCGATCTCGAAGGAGCGCTCGAGCGTGACACGGAGGAACCGTACTTCCTCGGTTCGGTCGTGCTCGTGAAGGACGCCGCGTCGTCGCACTCGGAGGTCATCGACGGGCAGCAGCGACTCACGACCCTCACCATCCTGTTGAGTGTGCTGCGCGACCTTGTGGATGATCCGGCATTCCGCTCCGCGGTGCACGGGTTCGTGGAGGAGCCCGCCGTCGAGTGGGACGACCTTCCAGCCCGTCCTCGCTTGACGCTGCGTCCACGGGACCGGGAGTTCTTCAGAAAGCACGTCCAGACGGACGGCGCCACCGCAGCGCTGGTGGACATCAGCGACAACCAGACCAGCACGGATTCCCAGCGTGGAATCCGGGACAATGCCAAGGTCTTGCGGGAAAAGCTGGTGGCATGGGGAGAGTCAAGGCTCAAAGAGCTGTTCAAGATGCTCGCCAAGCGCACCTTCGTGGTGACCGTGAGCACCCCGGACCTCAACAGTGCCTACCGGATCTTCTCCGTCATGAACGCCCGGGGACTGGCGCTGGCCCCCTCTGACATCTTCAAGTCGCAGGTGATCGGGGCCATCCCGGAGCAGTCCCGTCAGCATTACGCGGACCTCTGGGAAAGCCTCGAAGAGAATCTGGGGCGTGACGAGTTTGCGAACCTGTTCTTGTACATTCGCATGGTGGTCTCGCGCAAACGAGCTGTGAAATCCCTGCTCCAGGAATTTCCTGAACAAGTCTTGGACCCCTACCTGCGAGCCAATGACGGCATCGCGTTCATCAAGGATGTGCTCGAACCCTATGCGAAAGCAGACATGCGCCTGGTCGCCCAGGATTTTGCGGGCGGTGCCGAGTGGGAAAAGGTCAACGCGTGGTTGAAACGGCTCGTTGAACTCGACAACGACGACTGGCGGCCTCTGGCGCTGTGGGCGCTTCGAGCCCACCCGGATGACCCTGCCTTCCTCTCGGACTACTTGGAGAAGCTCGAGCGCCTCGCGGCCAGCATGCTTCTGCGGCGTGAATACCGCACGCCGAGGATGCAGCGCTACCACGTCCTCCTCGACCAGCTTGCCGAGGGGCGGGGCCTCGACGCGGCGGCGTTCGCGCTCAGTGATGCGGAGAAGGCGGCGACCCTCGAACAGCTCACCGGGGACATCTACTTGACGCGACCGGTGCGGCGCTATGTGCTGTTGCGCCTGGACTCGATGCTTGCGGACAACCCAGGCGCATCGTATGACCATTCCGTCATCACTGTGGAACACGTGCTGCCTCAGAGTCCCGCTGTCGACAGTCAATGGCGCCAGGACTTCACTGATGAGGAAGCCGAGCGCTGGGTGCACCGCCTCGGTAACCTCCTCCTGCTCAATCGGAGGAAGAACAGCCAAGCTCAGAACTACGACTTCGACAAGAAGAAGAGCATGTACTTCACCTCGACAAAGGGGGTGGCAATGTTTGCACTCACCACGCAGGTTATCAATACCGATTCTTGGACCCCGGCCATAGTGGGCGAACGGCATGAGCGACTTGTCGGCCTTCTAGCTGACGCGTGGGAACTTCGGTAAGCGTGGCCGACCACACCCTCGCCTCCATGGCCCCAGCGGCGCCCAAGGCCTAGACTGTCCCGGACCCGCGCCCCGATGACCGTGCTCTCGCGAGCCCCCGGAATCCGCGGATTCTCAACGAATTCTTCTGAAGGATGTGCCCTGCCGTGACCGAGACCCAGCAGTCCCACCTCGTCGAGGCGATCAACTGGAACCGCATTCAGGACGAGAAGGACGTGGAGGTGTGGAACCGCCTCGTCAACAACTTCTGGCTGCCGGAGAAGGTGCCGCTGTCCAACGACGTCCAGTCCTGGTCCCACCTCACGGATGAGGAGCGGCTGCTCTCCATGCGCGTGTTCACGGGCCTGACGCTGCTGGACACGATCCAGGGCACCGTGGGCGCCGTCTCCCTCATCCCGGACGCCATGACCCCGCACGAGGAGGCCGTCCTCACGAACATCGCGTTCATGGAGTCGGTGCACGCGAAGTCGTACTCCTCGATCTTCTCCACGCTGGCCTCCACCCCGGAGATCGACGAGGCGTTCCGCTGGTCTCGTGAGAACCGGAACCTGCAGGCCAAGGCCCGCCTGATCGTGGAGCGCTATGACGGCCAGGATCCGTACAAGAAGAAGATCGCCTCCACCCTGCTCGAGTCCTTCCTCTTCTACTCGGGCTTCTACTGGCCCATGTACCTCTCCGGGCACGCCCGCCTCACCAACACCGCCGACCTGATCCGCCTGATCATCCGCGACGAGGCCGTGCACGGGTACTACATCGGCTACAAGTACCAGCGGAGCATCGAGACCCTGCCGGAGGAGAAGCGGGAGGAGCTCAAGGCCTTCACCTTCGAGCTGCTGTTCGAGCTGTACGAGAACGAGGTCGAGTACACCCATGACCTCTACGACGCCGTCGGCCTGGCCGAGGACGTGAAGAAGTTCCTGCACTACAACGCGAACAAGGCGCTGATGAACCTGGGCTACGAGCCCATGTTCCCGGCCGAGACCACGAACGTGAACCCCGCCATCCTCTCCGCACTCTCCCCGAACTCGGACGAGAACCACGACTTCTTCTCCGGATCCGGCTCCTCCTACGTGATCGGCAAGGCCGAGAACACCGAGGACGAGGACTGGGACTTCTGATCCCGTCCGCCTGAGCCCCGTCCCGACGACGGCCGGTCGCCTCCCCGC
Organism: Micrococcus sp. CS26; assembly: GCF_055522295.1. NCBI lineage: Bacteria > Bacillati > Actinomycetota > Actinomycetes > Micrococcales > Micrococcaceae > Micrococcus > Micrococcus sp. CS26. The sequence goes on along the minus strand of NZ_JBVFVY010000001.1, from coordinate 197,519 downwards.
GGAGGCGCCCGGCCGTCGTCGTCCCGCGAGAGGCATCACACGTCGGCCCCGGGCCCCGCAGTATGACGCTGCGCGTCACGGCCCTGCCCGATGGAGCGCACACGCTGCGATAGGCTTGGGCCCAGCTTCAGGAGAAGCGGCTGTGGACCCCGCCTCGGCGGGTCCACGTGGTCCCACGACGAGCCGCTCGCCAACCCCATGTTCACGGGTGGCAACGGACCGAGAAGCGGCCCGCCTCCGCTGCGTGCAGACCCCTCGAGGGGAGCCCGCGGTGACTGGGGGACGGGCAAGAGCAGCGTTCGAAAGGATCCCGGCCTCCGGCTCGGGGCGTCTCTCGCCCCCCGCCCGCCGTGCTGTGCCCCGCGGGGAATCACCCACCGCACGGCCCACCCCGCACCGTTCCGCACCCGCCGTGCCCACCCGCGCCGGCGACGTCGCACCGTCCTCCAAGGAGAACCCCATGACGACCCCCTCGAACATCTCCCGCCGCTCCTTCGCCGGCCTGTCCTTGGCCGCCGTCGGCGCGTTCGCCCTGACCGCCTGCAACTCGCAGGCCGAGACGAAGGGCGACGACGGCGCCCAGACCGTGCGCATCGGCGTCGTGTCCGAGAACGAGACGCACCGCGCCCTGGTGAAGCTCGCCAAGGAGAAGCACGGCATCGACGTCGAGATCCGCAACTTCACCGAGTACACGCAGCCGAACCCGGCGCTGGACAACGGCGACATCGACATGAACTGGTTCCAGCACATCGCCTACCTGGCCGACTACAACCAGGCCTCCGGCAAGGACCTGACGCTGATCGGGACCACCGAGATCATCCCGCTGCCCCTGTACTCCAAGAAGTACAAAGACGTCTCCGAGTTCAAGAAGGGCGACACCGTCGCCATCCCGAACGACACCGTGAACCAGGCCCGCGCCATCAACGTGCTCGTCGCCGCCGGCCTGTTGAAGCTGTCCAACGAGACCATCCGCCCGGAGCCGAAGGACATCGACGAGGCCGCCTCCACCGTGAAGGTCCAGACCGTGGCCGCCCAGCAGACCGTGAACGCGCTCGAGTCCGTCCAGGGCGCGGTCATCAACAACACCTTCTCGGCCGACGCCGGCATCGACACGAACACCGCCCTGTTCAAGGACGATCCCAAGGACGACTCCGCCAAGCCGTACGTCAACGGCTTCGCTGTGCGTCGCGAGGACCGCGACAACGAGACCTACAAGAAGATCGCGGCGCTGTACCACGAGCAGCCCGTGCTGGATGAGTCCGCGAAGCTCTCCTCCGACACGAGCGTGCCGGTGCAGCTCGACACCGCCCAGATCGACGAGACCCTGAAGCAGTACCAGGACGCGATCGCGAAGCAGGACGCCTGATCCATGGCAGGTTCCCATACGTCCGACCGTGACGCGGTCACCCCGGGGCGCCCCTCCGCGGGCGCCCCGGGGGAGCCGGTCATCGTCTTCGACCACGTCAGCCGCGTCTACGCCGCCAAGAAGGGTGCCGGTGTGAAGGCCGTGGACGACGTCTCGCTCGCCGTGAACCGCGGCGAGGTCTTCGGCGTCATCGGCTTCTCCGGCGCCGGCAAGTCCACCCTGATCCGCATGATCAACGGGCTGGAGAAGCCGACGTCGGGCACCGTCACGGTGCTGGGCCAGCAGGTCTCCCACCTGTCCGAGGCGAAGCTGCGTCCGCTGCGCACCCGCATCGGCATGGTGTTCCAGCAGTTCAACCTGCTGACCTCCCGCACGGTGGCCGGGAACATCGAGTTCGCCCTGGACACGGCCGGCTGGCCGCGGTCCAAACGCCGCGCTCGCGTGGCGGAGCTGCTCGAGTTCGTCGGCCTGGCGGACAAGGCCAAGCACTACCCGGAGCAGCTCTCGGGCGGCCAGAAGCAGCGCGTCGGCATCGCCCGCGCCCTGGCCGCCGAGCCGGAGATCCTGCTCGCAGACGAGGCCACCAGCGCCCTGGATCCCTCGACGACGCACGAGGTGCTCTCCGTGCTGCGCCGCGTCAACGAGGAGCTCGGGGTCACGATCGTGGCCATCACCCACGAGATGGAGGTCATCCGCTCGATCGCCGACCGTGTCGCCGTGATGGACAGCGGCCGCGTGGTGGAGTCCGGCAAGGTCTACGACCTCTTCTCTCGGCCCGCCCACTCCGCCGACGCCGCGTCCTTCGTGGCCACGGCGCTCAAGGACCGGCCGAATGCCGAGGAGGTGGCCCGCATCCGGGCGCGCACCGAGGGTCGGCTGATCATGGTCTCGCTCAAGGACGCCGCCGCGGTGTCGGCCGTGCTCGGCACCGCGTCGACGCGCGGCGTCGGCTTCGAGATCGCCCACGGCGGCATGTCCGCCACCAAGGACTCCGCGTACGGCCTGCTCACCGTGGCGCTCACGGGTGAGCCCGCCGCGGTGGACGCGTTCGTCGCGGACCTGGCCGGCGCCGGGGACGTGCAGGAGGTGCAGCAGTGATCGACCGTTTCCAGAACCTCGACTGGGGGTACTACGGCCCCGAACTCCTGACCGCCGTGGGGGACACCCTCTACATGGTCGGCTGGGCGTTCGTCATCGGCGGCGTCCTCGGCCTGCTGGTCGGGCTCCTCCTCTACACCACGCGCCCGGGCGGCATCTTCGCCAACCGCGCCGTCTACCTGGTCACGAACTTCATCGTGAACCTCATCCGGCCCATCCCGTTCGTCATCCTCATCGCCGCCCTGCAGCCGCTGACCATCGCGGTGCTCGGCACCGGCATCGGCAACACCGCCGTGGTGTTCTGCATGATCTGGGCGTCCACGTTCGGCATCGCCCGCATCGTGGAGCAGAACCTCGTCTCCCTCGACCCCGGCGTGATCGAGGCCGCCCGCGCGATGGGCGCCTCACGCATGCGGATCGTGCGCACCGTGGTGCTGCCCGAGGCCCTCGGCCCGCTGATCCTCGGCTTCACATTCGTGATCATCTCGCTCGTGGACATGTCCGCCATGGCGGGCATCATCGGCGGCGGCGGCGTCGGCAACTTCGCCATCGTGGAGGGCTACAACCGGTTCCGTCCGGAGGTCACCTGGCTGGCCGTCGTCGTGGTGATCGTGTTCGTCCAGGCGCTGCAGCTGATCGGCAACGGCATCGCCCGCAAGGTCATGCGCCGCTGAACCCCGGCTCGGCCCACGCCGTGACGGCCGGTGACATCCCCGCGGGGACGTCACCGGCCGTCGTCGTCGTTCTGGCAGACTTCGGCCCATGACCGACATCACCTCCACCCCCGCGACCTCCGTCGCCGACGATCCCCTGGCCTTCTACGTCCGCCTCGGCGAGCCCACCGTGGACGCCGACGGCGTCCGCACCTCCCGCGTGCGCTCCACCGTGCACGCCCAGGGCGCATGGCGGGAAGAGGAGATGCACATGGCCGCCGTCTCGGGCCTGCTGCTGCACGAGGTCGCCGCGCACGAGACCACCCCCGGGCTGCGGGTGGGACGGCTCTCCTACGACATCCTGGGCACGCTCTGGTCGGGCGAGCTCGAGGTGGTCACGCGCACCCTGCGTCCGGGCCGCACCATCGAGCTCGTCGAGTCCGTGCTCCACGCCCGGGGCCGCACCGTGCTGACCCTGCGCGCCTGGCTGCTGTCCACCTCGGACACCTCCGCCGTCGCCCAGCTGCCGGACGAGCCCCTCCCGCCGCGCTCGCAGGCGCAGTCGCACAACGCGCTCCACGGATGGGGAGGCGGGTACATCGCCTCCCTCGACGGCGTCGTCCTGCCCGGCCACGGGCCGGGCCACGGCCGGGTGTGGCTCACCACGGACCGCGAGATGGTGGCGGGGGAGAGCACGAGCGACCTGGTGCGCCTGATCAGCCTCACCGATGCGGCCAACGGGATCGCCCCCGCCCTGCCGGCGAAGCCGGGCGGGTGGTTCTTCCCCAACGTGGACCTGCAGATCCACCTGTACCGCGAGCCCACCGGCCACTGGCTCGGCCTCGCGGGGCAGGTCACGGTGGGCCCGGACGGCGTGGGCCTGACCAGCACCGTCCTCCACGACGACGACGGCCCCTTCGCCCACGTCGAGCAGACCCTCACCCTGCGCTCCTGGCCGGTCGAGGGCGGCCTGTGAGCCCAGCTCCCCGGCTGCGCTGGGCCGTGCAGGAGCGGACCCTCGGGGCCGCTGAAGACCTCGACTGGGCCATGGACGAGCTGGCCGTCTTCCGCGCCGCCGCGGCCGAGGGAAGGGCCCTCGACGACCTGATCCGCGTCTACGTGCCCGAACCGACGGTCGCGTTCGGCCAGCGCGACGCGCGGCTGCCCGGCTTCGCGGCCGCGGCTGCGGCGGCCCGGGCCCACGGCTTCGCGCCGGTGGTGCGCCGGGCCGGCGGGCGGGCGGCGGCCTACCATCACGGCTGCCTGGTAGTGGACCACCTGAGCCAGCAGGAGGACGCGGCACTCACCCAGCAGGCCCGGTTCGCCGAGTTCGCCGACCTGTTCGTGCGGGCGTTCGCGCGCATGGACGTGCCCGCCTCCGTGGGCGAGATCCCGGGGGAGTACTGCCCGGGTGAGTTCTCCGTGCAGGGTCCTGCGCCGACCTACCCGGTGAAGCTGGCCGGCTCCGCGCAGCGCGTGGTGAAGGGGGCGTTCCTGTTCTCCACCCACGTGGTGGTGTCCGACCCCGCTCCGCTGCGGGCCGTGCTCGTCGACGTCTACCGGGAGCTCGGCCTGGACATGGACCCCCGCACGGCGGGCGCGGCCGAGGACGTGCGCCCCGGGGTGAACGTTTCCGCGTTCGCCGCGGCCCTGTGGGAGGAGTACACGGCGTGGGCCGCCGCCGCCGGGCTCGAGGTCGTGGACGACCAGCTCGCCGTCAGGCCGTGAGGTCGGCGATGATCTCCCGCTTGCGCCGCGGGGTGAAGCCGGCCGCCACCGCCGCCGTCCGGCGGGCCGCGTCCGTCCGATACAGGGACCAGCCCCGCTGCACGAGGAACGGCACCGGCTTGCGGCGTTCGGCGACGTCGCGCACGAACCGGCGGGCCGCCGTCGTGGTCCGCGCCTGGTCGATGTACCAGGCCGCGTAGCTGACCCCGGCCCGGTCCAGGGCCGCGGGCATGCGCTCGGCGAAGATGCCCTCCGCCACGATCACCCCGCCCGGCTCGAGCGCGACGGTGCTGTGCCCGCGGACGGAGGACGTGGAGATGTCGTAGTCGGGCACACGCGTGGCGCCCTCCTCGAGCAGCTCGACGACGGCGTCCACGGCCGCCTGCTCATCCCACGTTCCGGGGTGGTCCCAGTCGATCTCACCGTAGGGGGTGCGCGGGAACACGGGGCCGGGCCCGCCCGCGGCGCCGTCGTCGGACTGCGGACGGTAGAACGCATCGAGCGAGAGGTGGGGCCGGCCGTGCCGCCGGGCCAGGTAGGACTTGCCGGAGCCCGACGCGCCGCCGAGCAGGATCACGGAGGGAGGGGGCGAGGCGGGGAGGATGGTCACGGGGGACCATTCTTCCCCACCTCGGCGCGTCCTCAGTGGCCGCGGTCGATCCACTCCTGCAGGTGCGGCTTCTCCGTGCCGATTGTGGTGGAGTCGCCGTGGCCGGTGTGGACCACGGTGGCCTCCGGCAGCGGGAACAGGCGCTCGCGGATGGACTCGATGATCGTGTCGAAGTCCGAGTACGAGCGGCCGGTGGCGCCGGGCCCGCCCTGGAACAGGGTGTCGCCGGAGAACACGACGCCGGTCGGGGCGCCGTCGTCGCCGGCCTCGCCCAGGGCGGGGGCGTACAGGCAGACCGAGCCGGGGGAGTGCCCGGGGGTGTGCAGCACCCGCAGCTCGACGCCGGCCACGCGCAGGACGTCGCCCTCGGCGAGCGCGCCGTCGGGCTCCTCGTCGGGGAAGACGTCGTCCCAGAGCATGCGGTCTGCGGGGTGGAGCAGCACGGGGGCGTCCACCATCTGGCGGAACTCCTGGACCTGGCGGATGTGGTCGTCGTGGCCGTGGGTGAGGACGATGGCCAGCACCTGGCGGCCGTTCACCTTCTTCCAGACGGCCGAGGCGTCATGGGCCGGGTCGATGACGACGCACTGCTCCGCGCCGCCGACGATCCACACGTTGTTGTCCACGTCGAACGTCTCCCCGTCCAGGGAGAACGTGCCGGAGGTGACCAGGTGATCGATGCGCGCCATCAGAGCACCACCACCGAGCGCAGGACGTCGCCGGACTTCATCGTCTCGAAGGCCTCGTTCACCTCGTCCAGGGCGATGGTCTCCGTGACGAACTCGTCCAGCGGCAGGCGGCCCAGGCGGTACTGGTCCACGAGCATCGGGAAGTCGCGCTCCGGCAGGCAGTCGCCGTACCACGAGGACTTCAGCGCGCCGCCGCGGCCGAAGACCTCCAGCAGGGGCAGCTTCAGCTCCATGCCGGGGGTGGGCACGCCCACCAGGACGACGCGGCCGGCCAGGTCCCGGGCGTAGAACGCCTGCTCGTAGGTCTCCGGGCGGCCGACCGCCTCGATGACCACGTCGGCGCCGAAGCCGCCGGTCGCCGCGCGGATGGCCTCCACGGGGTCCTCGTCCTTCGAGTTCACGGTGTGGGTGGCGCCGAGCTCCTCGGCCTTCGCGAGCTTCTTGGCGTCGATGTCCACCGCGATGATCGTGGTGGCGCCGGCGAGCTTCGCCCCGGCGATCGCGGCCACGCCGACGCCGCCGCAGCCGATCACGGCCACGGACTCGCCGAGCTTGACCTCGCCGGTGTTGATGGCCGCGCCGATGCCGGCCATGATCCCGCAGCCGAGCAGGCCGACCGCGGCCTGTTCCTTGGGAGTGTCGACGCCGTCGACCTGGGTGCACTGCTTGGCGTGGACGAGCGTCTTGTCCGCGAACGCCCCGATGCCCAGGGCCGGGGACAGCTCCGTGCCGTCCTCGAGGGTCATCTTCTGGGTCGCGTTGTGGGTGTTGAAGCAGTACTTCGGCTCGCCCTTCCGGCACGCGCGGCACTCGCCGCACACGGCGCGCCAGTTGAGGATCACGGTGTCGCCGACCTTGACGTGGTCGACGCCCTCGCCGATCGCGGAGACCACACCCGTGGCCTCGTGGCCGAGCAGGTACGGGTACTCGTCGCCGATCCCGCCCTGCTGGTAGTGCAGATCCGTGTGGCAGACGCCGCAGGTCTTGATGTCGACGACGGCCTCGCCGGGTCCCGGATCGGGGATGACGATGGTCTCGATGGTGACGGGGGCGTCCTTCGCCATGGCGACGACGCCGCGGACCTTCTGGGACACGTTGTTCCTCCTGGTGGTGGGGATCTGCCCGATGCCGCGCATGCGTGGGGCGGCGCGACGTGCGGGCTCGTTCTGCCCATCCCATCACAGGACCCTGTGCGACGCATCGGTGAGCAGCCGGGGGGCCTGGTGTGTGGCGTCACCATGGCGGCCAGGGGAGACTGCAACCTGACCCGCAGCACCGATGTGAACGGAGGGGCGAACCGTGGCACGACATGGCAGAGACGAGGACGAGGCGTACGAAGCTCCGGAGGCTCCAGCCGGGGCTCCGGCCGGTGCCCGGAACGGCACCGGGGCGCTCGCTCAGTGGCGCATCCCACTGGTGGGGCTGCTGATCGGCGTCGGCCTGGGGGTGGTGTTCGGACTGGGCACCGAAAGGCCCTGGGGCACTGTGCTCGGCTGCGCGATGATGGGCTTCGCCCTCGGCATCGCGTGGATGTATGTCGAGCGTGGCCGGGACGGGAGGGACCGCTGACGTGTGCGGCCGCTACGTGATGGCCCGCGCCACGAGCGACCTGGTGGCCCTGGGCGATGCCGAGACGAATGAGGAGCTGGTGCTGCGCCAGAGCTGGAACGTGGCGCCGACAGCCGAGGTGCCGATCCTCGTGGCGCATGCGGACGACGGCGGCGCCGGAGTGACCCGGCGGATCCACGTGGCCCGCTGGGGCCTGGTGCCGCCGTGGGCGGAGGAGCTGTCCGTGGGGTCCCGTGCGTTCAACGCGCGCTCGGAGACCGTGGCCTCCAAGCCGACGTTCCGGGCCGCCGTCCGCGCCCGCCGCTGCGCTGTGCCGGTGGAGGGCTACTACGAGTGGAAGACGCCGGAGCCTGGCGCCAAGGGCCCCGACGGGCGGGCCGCGAAGAAGCAGCCCTACTACGTGCACCCGGCCGGGGCCGGGGACGGCGAGGGGCCGGTCATCTGGTTCGCCGGCCTGTACGAGTGGTGGCAGGACCCCGAGGCCCAGGCCGCGGGGGAGGACGCCTGGGTCCTCTCGACGACGATCCTCACCATGGCCGCACCCGACGCGGACGACGACGAGCCGGTGCTCGCCGCACTCGGCCAGCTGCACGACCGGATGCCCGTGCCCATGGACGCCGAGACGATGGACCGGTGGCTCGCCCCGGACACGCTCGGGTCCGCCGAAGAAGCCGACGCCCTCGTGGGCGAGGTGTGCGCCGGCGCGTACGAGGTCGCGGCGGGCTGGTCGCTGCGGCCCGTGGGGGGCGCTGTGGGGAACGTCCGGAACAACGGGCCGGAGCTGATCCAGGAGATGAGAGAGCAGCAGGGAACGCTGCTCTGAAGGACGGGGCGACGGGGATGACCTGCCCGTGAGACGCGGGAACGCGGTGCCGCGGCATCGTGATCGGATCGAGACGGATCCGAGAGCGTTCTGAACTCCCCCTGAGAATGGGCTCTGCGGAGCGTGGGTGTCACCGGGCCGGCATGAGCGCCGCATCTTTTGGAGGGGTGCCACGGTGAGCCCGGAGACTGTCATCTCCTGTTCACCCTGTCCGTGGACGGCACCCCGGTGGCCGCCGCTCTCTACGACGAGACCGCCGGCACTCCGGAGGGCAACAGAGGCCCTTCTGCCGGGCTCGTCTACGCGTGGGGCGAGCACAGCCTGGCCGACCCCGTGTTCGGGGACTACCCCGAGCGGTTCCTCACGCTGCAGCACGCCGAGCCGGGCGTGCTGCTGCCGTTCCGGTCCGAAGGCCTGGGCGACGACGCGGCGGTCGCGGAACTCTCGTGGGGTCCGCGCTGGGGTGCCTTCTGGCGCGACACCACGGTGGACTTCTTCACCGGGTTTCACTACCTCGCCGACGCGACATACCCGACCGACGATCGCCTCGTCCTCGACTGGTCGCTGGACGGGGTGACCAAGAGTGAGGACGTCATCATCACCCAGGACGCGGAGCGGTCCGACGTCTTCGCGTTCGTCGAGTTGCTCGCGGACGGGCAGAAGCCCCGGGCCCTGAACGTGCCGGCGGAGGAGGGTGCCCCGTCTCCCGGCGAGGCGGACCCGGTGCCGCCCGCCGAGCAGGAGCCCGTCGACACTCCGGCTCCCGTGGCCGGGGAGGAACCGGGGGAGGGAACGGGCGGGGAGGAGGCCCACACGACCCCGGACACGGTCGAGACCGGGCGTGAAGTTCCGGCGGGTGCGCTCGGAGCGCTCGCGGCCCTCGGTGCGGGACTCGTGCTCACGGCCCGGGGGCGGGTGCGCCGGGTCTGACACACCCGGCCGATGAGTGGGCCGCGGGGCGGTGGACGGGAGACCGTCGGCCGCCCCGCGGTCTGTGCTCAGCCGGCCGGAGCGGATTCGATGGGGCCGGTGCAGCCCCAGGCTGAGGAGTCGACGCTGCAGTCATCGGCGACATTGCGGGTGATGGTGCGCCAGATGTTCGCGGTGACGGGGGCCGAGTCGAGGCTGATGGTGCCTGGGATGAGCACCCACTCGCCCCCGGCCTCCCGGTATTCGCCGATGTACACGGTGGTGAGGCGGACCGTGTACTGCCCGGTGTCCTCGTACACGTGGCTCGTGGGGGTGGGGACGTTGAACTCCGGCTGGCTCTGGCCTGCGACCGAGGTGGTCTTGGTGGGGGACCCGTCCCCGTAATCCCAGTGGAAGCTCACCGGCGTGGCGCGGAGTTCGACCTCGACCCCGTTGAGGGTGGTGACGAGCGTGCGTGTTTCGGCGTCTGCGTAGAAGTTGGTCTCCGCATTGCGGATCCCGCGTCCGCCGTTGTCCGACCGGATCTCAGGCTCCAGCACGAGGAGCGTGCGGACCTCGTCGATGGACACGGGCGGGGCGCCGTCTGCTGCTGGGGCTGGCGAACCCGCAGTAACGCATTCCGGCCGGCTGTAATAGGGATCCCTATCTGGGCGAGTTGTGTCGACGAACTGCTCACGTACCCATGCCCCTTCTGGGCAAAAGGCCTCGGTCTGTTCGCGACACGTCCCAAAATCGGAATTATTCTCTTGATTCGGAAAACAGGCGTCTACAGTGCGCTGCTCGATTGCCGGCTTTTCTCTGGCTCCTGGAGCGGCAACTTCGGATACCGGTTCGGAGGCCGGCTGAGGGGGCTGTGTTCGCGACTGTTTCTTGCACTGCGTTCGAATCCTAAATTCGACGTCTTCTCGCTTGCCACTAATGGGAACATCGGTGCAGGGCTTCGCGCGCTGTGCGTGTGCCGATGGCGCTTGAATCAGCGTTAGGGCAATGCAAGCAGTTACTATCGCAATCAAAATACGCGAGATGGAAGGCATTATTGAGCATCCTGGTGATTTTGCATCTCATCGATCACCCAGTGGCCCTTGGAGGGTTCGTAGACTACGTCGGCCAGCCAGGTCTCGTCGTGAGTTTCCACCCCACTGGCAGAGTCGTCTCTAACGCCCTGTGAGTCGAAGACCTCTACAGCGGATGCGTCACGAACAAGAGTAGCGGTGTAGCCAAACTCTGACGGGGTGAGAGTCAACGATTTGATCGAGGTGTGCTCTCCCGTCGACCAGCCACCTTCTTTGTAGTGCTGGGCAGTTGAGTCGGATACGGCTTGGCAAAGCTCGCAGTATTCGCTGTATGTCGAATCAAAATCAGCGGTTTCTCCGGTCTGGTCAGTGTAGTAAATGGCCTCCCAGAAATAGCGAATTGCCGCCTCGGCGCCCTCCTTGGTCTCTTCCTTCATGGCGGCGGGCATCTCCGGCTTGGGCACGTTCCGCGCGGGGCCGTCGGCAGACGCGGGCACGTATTCGCCGGACCCGCTCTCCGTGGCCGTGGGGGATGAGCTGACGCCTGCGGTCTCACTCGTGCTCGCGGGCGCGGACGTCTCGACGGCGGGCTTGGCGGACGAGGGTGACGTCGTCGACGACTCGGCGGGCTCGGACTGCCCGCCACAGGCGGTCAGTGCGAGCGCCAAGGCCACGCTGAGCGTGCCGGCCTGGGCGAATCGGTGGCGGCGCAGGGCGCGCCCGGGTGCGGTGAGAGACATTTCCCCTCCAACTGGACGTCCGTCGTGTGTCCGCGCCTCCCGCGCTGATCCCGCAACGCGGTGCCCGTGGCATGCGAGGCCCGGTTGGTTCGGAGTATACGCAGACGGATTGTGGTCCTGCTCGCATTGTCCACAGGACCGTGCCGGCGCACTTCTTCCGGCCCAAGAGACGATTTTCTCGTGCGTGTGCGCCCCAAGGTCGGGTTTGAGGCCTACGGCCAGGACTCGGCCAGCCGGCCTCACGAAAAGGGCGTTCCCGGCCTCGCCCGTCTGGGGCGATGCGTCCTTAACGTGTCCGGCGGGCGCCCTACGTTCGCACCCATCGCATTCGAACACATGTTCGAGTACGATCGGGTGTGCGGCCCCACCTTCCCACTTCTTCCCCGCGTCCGGTCCGCCGGACGGGCCGCGCTCCCATCGCCCGACGGCACCCCGTCGTCGGTCCGGTCAGCAGTGCACAGGGAGAGAAGCAGAATGGGAGTCCTCACACAGTCGGTGGCGGTGGAGTGCGGGGCAGACGGCACCCCGCAGGGGCTGCGCTGGAACGGGCGGGACTACGTCCTCGCAGAGCGCCCCGTGCGCTGGTTCGAGCGGCGCCGCTGGTGGGCGGAGGAGGTCCGCGCGGAGAAGGGCCGCGGCGCCGGTCTCGTCGACCACGAGATGTGGCGGTTGCAGGTCCGCCTGGCCCGGGCCGGCGCCGCGCCCCTGCAGACCCTCGACGTCGCCCACCACCTGGACTCCGGCCGGTGGCGGCTCGTGCGCGTCCACGAGCACGCCCAGGACCTGAGGCGGTCGGCATGAGCCGGGCCGCCGCGGCCGGACGCACCGCCGCACCCTTCGCCCACCTGCACGTCGCCTCCGCGTTCAGCGCCCACTACGGGGTCAGCTGGCCCGAGGACCTCGTGGCCGCCGCCGCGGCCGCGGACATGGACCTGCTGGCCTGCACCGACCGGGACGGGCTCTACGGCATGGCCAAACACGTGGGTGCCTGCCTGCGCCACGGCATCACCCCGATCGTGGGCGTGGACCTGGCCGTCCGGTGGAGCGAGGACGAGGACGCCGGCCGCGTGGTCGTGCTCGCCCGAGGAGGCTGTCATGGCTCCGGCTACCGCTCCCTGTGCGAGCTCGTCTCCGCCGCCCACGCCCGCACCACCGGGGGAGCGGCGGGCGGCAGCCCGTGGGCCAGCGTCGCCGAGCTCGCCGCCGCGGCGGCCGGCCGTGTCCCCACCGCCGCCAACCGGGACAACCCGCCCACCCCCGAGCTGTTCGTCCTCCTCGGCCCGGACTCGGACGTCGGCCGCCACCTGGCCCGCCGCCGGTACGCGGCCGGCCTCACCGCCCTGCGCCGCTGGAAGGCGGCCCTGCCCGCAGGCAGCCCCCACGCCGATGTCGTCACCCACCTCTCCGCCCCCGGCCGACGCCTCGACACCGGGCACGCCGTGAAGACCCTCCGCGCCGCCCGCCAGGCCCGCATCCCCGCCGTCCTGACCAACGCCGTGCGCTACGCGGCCCCGGACGGTGCCGCCACCGCGGACGTCCTCGACGCCGTCCGTGCCCTCAGCTCCCTCGACGCCCTCCACGACCTGCAGCCCAACGGGCAGGGCTGGCTCAAGTCCACCGCCGCCATGCACCGCATCGCCCACGAGATCGCCTTCGCCGCCGACGACCGCCCCGCCCCCCTGCTCGAGGCCACCCGCCGCCTCGCCGAGGCCTGCGCACTCGACCCCGAGACCGACCTCGGCTGGGGCGTGCCCCGCGTCCCGGAGGCCGCCGTCATCGGCATCGACGGCCCCCCGGAGCACGTGCTGCGCGAGCGCACCCGCACCGGCCTCCTCGCCCGCTACCCCCACCTCCACACCGGGGGAGGCCTCCCCGGCACCAGCCAGGCGGCCCGGGACCTGCAGGACCGCGCCGAGCACGAGCTCGGCATCATCACCCGACTCGGCTTCTCCTCCTACTTCCTCACCGTGGCCGCCGTCGTCGACCTCATCGAGGGCATGGGCATCCGCGTGGCCGCCCGCGGCTCCGGCGCCTCCTCCCTCGTCAACCACGCCCTGCGCATCTCCCATGTCGACCCCATGGCCAACGGCCTGATCATGGAGCGCTTCCTCTCCACCGACCGCTCCACCCTCCCGGACATCGACATCGACGTGGAGTCCGCCCGCCGCCACGAGATCTACCACGCCGTCGTCGAACGCTTCGGCGCCGAGCGCACCACCCTCATGAGCATGCAGAACGCCTACCGGGCCCGCGGCGCCGTCCGCGACGCCGGCCTCGCCCTCGGCATGCCCGAACCCGAGGTGGACGCCATCGCCAAGCAGCTCTGGCGCTTCTCCGCCTCGAACTTCCGCGAAGCCCTCCAGCGCATGCCCGAACTCGGCGGCCTCTCCCGCCGCATCGAGTCCGGCCGCGCCGAGGGCGACCGCCAGCTGGACCTGCTCGTCGACCTCACCGAACGCCTCGACCGCCTGCCCCGCCACATCTCCATGCACCCCTGCGGCGTCATCCTCGGCGACGCCACCCTGCTGCACCGCACCCCCGTCCAACCCTCCGGCATGGGCCTGCCCATGAGCCAGTTCGACAAGCACGACATGGACCCCATGGGCTTCCTCAAGCTCGACATCCTCGGCGTGCGCATGCAGTCCGCCATCGCCTACACGATCGCCGAGGTCGAACGCACCACGGGCGAGCGCATCGACCTCGAACAGGTGCCCCTCGACGACGACGCCACCTACGCGATGATCCGCACCACCCACACCCTCGGCTGCTTCCAGATCGAGTCCCCGGGCCAGCGCGAACTCGTCGGCAAACTCGCCCCCCGCGAGTTCAACGACCTCACCGTGGACATCTCCCTCTTCCGCCCCGGCCCCATGCAGTCCGACATGGTCCGGCCCTTCCTCGAACAGCGGCACGGCTGGGCACCCGCCCACTACCCGCACCCCGACCTGCGGCCCGTCCTCGCCGAGACCCACGGGGTCACCGTCTTCCACGAACAGGTCCTGCGCACCATGGACGTCATGACCGGCTGCGGACTGGCCCGCGCCGACGAGCACCGCCGCCTCCTCGGCGGCCCGCAGGAACACCTCGTCGAAGAGGCCTTCCGCACCGGCGCCCTCGCCCGCGGCTACTCCCTCGACGTCATCGACGAGGTCTGGGCCACCCTCTCCGCCTTCGGCTCCTTCGGCTTCTGCAAGGCCCACGGCGCCGCCTTCGCCGTCCCCACCTACCACTCCGCCTGGCTCAAGACCCACCACCCCGCCGCCTTCATGGCCGCCATCCTCGAACACGACCCCGGCATGTACCCCGCCCGCCTCATGGTCGCCGAGGCCCGCCGCATGGGCATCCCCGTCCTCCCCGTGGACGTCAACGCCTCCTCCCGCCACGTCCACGTCGAATGGGTCCCCGCCCACCCCGAGATCGACGACGGCGCCCCCGGCCGCTGGGGCATCCGCCTGCCCCTCACCAGCCTCTCCGGACTCAGCGAAGCCGAGACCGACCGCCTCGACGCCGGCCGTCCCTACCGCTCCCTCGCCGACGTCCGCGACCGCGCCCGCCCCACCGCCCGCAACCTCGAACGCCTCGCCCAGCTCGGCGCCCTCGACTGCCTCCTCCCACCCGGCGGCGCCTCCCGCACCGACCTCGTCCACCACCTCGAACTCCAGCACTCCACCACCCGCGGCACCGCCCCCGGCCGCACCGCCCCGCGCTCGCGGTCCGCCCGTCCACGGCAGGTGGAGGGCCAGCTGGCCCTGGACCTGCCGGACACCGAGCTCACCGCCCTCGCCCCGCTCTTCCCGGACCCGGGCCCGGCCGCCCGGGTCCGCACCGAGCTGGAGCTCACCGCCCTGGACGTCACCGCCCACCTCATGGACTCCCACGCCCCGTACCTGGACGCGCTCGGCGTCACCCGGGCGAAGGACCTGCTCGGGCTGCGCACGCAGTCCCGGGTGCTCGTGGCCGGGGTGCGCGTGGCCACCCAGACCCCGCCCATGCGCAGCGGCAAGCGGGTGGTGTTCCTCTCCGTGGACGACGGCACCGGCTGCGTGGACGCTTCCTTCTTCACCGAGGCCCAGCACGCCTCCGGGGAGATGCTCTTCTCCGCCCGCCTCCTGCTGATCGAGGGCACCGTCCGGCGCACCGGCGACCGGGCCGTGTCCGTCCAGGCCGTGCGCGCCTGGGACCTGCACCGGCCCGAGACGCTCCCGGACCCCGACTACCTGGACGCCACCCGGCAGCAGTGGCGGGACTGGCTCGCGGCGGACCGCCGAGCCGCCGCCGCGCGCCGCAGCGGCCGGGCGGGCACCGGGGCGCAGCCCCTGCCGGACATCCCGCACCACGGCACGGGCGGCTGGCCCGTGAAGGTGCGTACCGACGTCGGGCCGGCCGGCGGGGCCCGCCCCGGCCGCACGGCACCCGATCGGCCCGCTCCGGAGCACACCCCGATCCCGGTGCCCCACCCGGAGACGTGGGAGCTGCTGCCCACCCCGGACAGATGAGACCGCTCGCCTCCGTGCCCCGCCGTCCGGCCGCGCCCCTAGAATGGGACGCGGCCGACGGTGGCCCCCGTACGCCACCGATCCCGAAGCCAGACCTCGAAGGAGCACCGTGTCGGAGCCGAAGAACATCCTGCTGACCGTGGACGGAGAGCTGCGGGAGGTGACGCACGGCACCACCGGCCTCGACCTCTTCCGCGAGAAGCCGACCACCGCCGTGATGCGGGTGGACGGCCTGCTCTGGGACCTGGCCCGCGAGATCCCCGCCGGCGCGTCCGTCGAGTCGGTGGACATCACGGAGCCCGAGGGCCTCGAGGTGCTGCGGCACTCCACCGCCCACGTGATGGCCCAGGCCGTGCAGCAGCTGCGCCCGGGCGCCAAGCTCGGCATCGGCCCGTACATCACGGACGGCTTCTACTTCGACTTCGACGTCGACGATCCCTTCACCCCCGAGGACCTCAAGCAGATCTCCTCGCTCATGCAGAAGATCGTGAAGTCCGGCCAGACCTTCCGCCGCCGCGTCGTGGACGAGGAGACCGCCCGCGCCGAGATGGCGGACGAGCCCTACAAGCTCGAGCTGCTCGGCAAAAAGGACGCCGCGGACACCGCCGGCGAGGGCGCCTCCGTGGAGGTCGGGGCCGGGGAGATCACCATCTACGACAACGTGGACCGCAAGACCGGCGACGCCGTGTGGTGCGACCTCTGCCGCGGCCCGCACCTGCCCTCCACCAAGCTCATCGGCAACGGCTTCGGGCTCACCCGCTCCGCCGCCGCCTACTGGCTCGGCAACGAGAAGAACAAGCAGCTGCAGCGCATCTACGGCACCGCGTGGGCCAGCAAGGACGACCTCAAGGCCTACCAGGAGCGCCTCGCCGAGGCCGAGCGCCGCGACCACCGCAAGCTCGGCGCCGAGCTGGATCTCTTCTCCTTCCCGGACGAGCTCGGCTCCGGCCTGCCCGTGTTCCACCCGCGCGGCGGCATCATCCGCAAGGAGATGGAGGACTACTCCCGTCGGCGCCACACCGAGGCCGGCTACGAGTTCGTCTACACCCCGCACATCACCAAGCAGCACCTCTACGAGGTGTCCGGCCACCTCGACTGGTACGCGGACGGCATGTTCCCGCCCATGCGCATCGACGAGGTCCGTGATCCCGAGACCGGCGAGATCACGCGCCAGGGGCAGAACTACTACCTCAAGCCGATGAACTGCCCCATGCACAACCTGATCTACCGCTCCCGCGGCCGGTCCTACCGTGAGCTGCCGCTGCGGCTGTTCGAGTTCGGCTCCGTGTACCGGTACGAGAAGTCCGGCGTGGTCCACGGGCTCACGCGCGTGCGCGGCATGACCCAGGACGACGCCCACATCTACTGCACCCGCGAGCAGATGAAGGAGGAGCTGACCACCACGCTCAACTTCGTCCTCGACCTGCTCAAGGACTACGGCCTCAACGACTTCTACCTCGAGCTCTCCACGAAGGACCCGGAGAAGTTCGTCGGCTCCGACGAGATCTGGGAGGAGGCCACCCGCACCCTCGCCGAGGTCGCGGAGGCCTCCGGTCTGCAGCTCGTCCCGGATCCGGGCGGCGCCGCGTTCTACGGCCCGAAGATCTCGGTCCAGGCCCGGGACGCCATCGGCCGCACCTGGCAGATGTCCACCATCCAGCTGGACTTCAACCTGCCCGAGCGCTTCGACCTCGAGTACCAGGCCGCCGACGGCACCCGTCAGCGCCCCGTGATGATCCACCGCGCCCTCTTCGGCTCCATCGAGCGCTTCCTGGGCGTCCTCACCGAGCACTACGCCGGCGCGTTCCCGGCCTGGCTTGCCCCGGAGCAGGTCGTGGCCATCCCGGTGGCCGAGGCATTCAACGACTACCTGGACGACGTCGTCGCGAAGCTGCGTGCCGAGGGGATCCGGGCGCGCCTGGACGACTCCTCGGACCGCTTCCCGAAGAAGATCCGCACCGCGGCCAAGGAGAAGGCGCCGTTCGTGCTGATCGCCGGCGGCGAGGACAGGGAGGCGAACGCCGTGTCCTTCCGCTTCCGCGACGGCACCCAGGACAACGGCGTGCCGGTGGAGGAGGCGATCGAACGCATTGTGAAGGCGGTGCGCGAGCGCGAGGTCACCCCATGACCAGCCCCGGCACCGGCGGATCCGACGCGCGGGCGCAGGCCCGCGCGTCGGCGGACGCCGCCGCCACGGACGGCTTCGAGCTGCCCGGCGCCCCGGACGCCTTCGAGCGGTTCTGGAACGCCCACCGCATGGCGTACGTGTCCAAGGGGACGGGCCAGGTCAAGGACGAGCACACCTGCCCGTTCTGCGCGGCCCCGCAGCGCGACGATGAGGACTCCCTCATCGTCCACCGCGGCCGCACCGCCTACGTGGTGCTGAACCTGTACCCGTACAACCCCGGTCACCTGCTCGTCTGCCCCTACCGCCACGTGCCCCTGTACACGGACACCACCACGGAGGAGGCCGCCGAGATGGCGGAGCTGACCCAGACGGCGATGCTCGCCCTCGGCCAGGCCGCCGGCGCGTCCGGCTACAACCTCGGCATGAACCAGGGGGCGGTGGCCGGCGCCGGGATCGCGGCCCATCTGCACCAGCACGTGGTGCCGCGGTGGACCGGCGACGGCAACTTCCTGCCGATCATCGCCCGGACCAAGAACATGTCGCAGACCCTGGGGGAGACCCGTCAGATCCTCGCGGACGTCTGGGACCGGGCCGCCCAGGACCACGCCGCGCGCCGGGCGGCCAACGCCCGTGCCGCGGCCGAGCATCCTCGCCCGGGGGCCGGAGACCCCGCCTGATGCTGGACCGTCACGCGCGCGGCGTCACCACCCGCCTGTTCACCCCGGTGGCCCGTACGCTCCTGCGGGCCGGGGTCAGTCCGGACACCGTGACGGTCGTCGGCACACTCGGCGTGAGCCTGGGCGCGCTCGTGCTCTTCCCCCTGGGGCACCTGTTCTGGGGCACGCTCTTCATCACCGCGTTCGTGTTCTCGGACCTGGTGGACGGGATCATGGCGCGCGAGGCCGGGTCCACCGGCCGCTGGGGCGCGTTCCTCGACTCCACCCTGGACCGCGTGCAGGACGCGGCCGTGTTCCTCGGGCTGTGCCTGTGGGGCTTCGGCGTCGGCGCCGCACCCGCGGTCGGCGCGCTCTCCGGGGCCTGCCTGGCCCTGGGCATGCTCGTCTCCTACGTGCGCGCCAAGGCGGAGGCCCTCGGCTGGGACGCGCACGTGGGCATCGCCGAGCGCGCCGAACGGCTCGTGGCCACCCTCGTGGTCGCCGGCCTCACCGGCCTCGGTCTGCCCCCGGTCGTCCTGGCCGTCACCTTGGGGCTGCTCGCCGCAGCCTCCCTGGTCACCGTCGGCCAGCGCATGGCTGTGGTGCGCCGCCAGGCGCGCGACGACGTCTGACCGGCCCGGCCGCAGGACCCGCCCGTCAGTCCGCCGCGATCTCCGCGACGACGGCGCCCGTCACCTGCACGAGGTCGGCGGGCGCGATCTCCACATCCAGGCCGCGTTGCCCGCCGGAGACGTACATGAGCTCCGCGTCGAGGGCGGAGGAGTCCAGGACGACGGGGTGGGGCCGGCGCTGGCCCAGGGGAGAGACGCCGCCCCGCACGTAGCCGGTCCGGCGTTCGACGACGGCCAGATCGGCCAGGGCGAGTCGCTTGACGCCCAGCACCGCGGCGGCGGCCCGCAGGTCCAGCTGACCGGACACGGGCACCACGCACGCGGCGAGCGCGCCGTCGGGGTCCGCCACCATCAGCGTCTTGAACAGTCGGTCGGCGGGCACGCTGAGCGCCCGGGCGACCTGGACGCCGAACCGCTCGCCGCCGGCGTCGAGGGCCACGTCGAAGGTGTGCAGCCGGTACGGGACCCCGGCGGCCTCGAGGGCGGCGACGGCCGGTGTGGCCGCCCCGTGCCGGGCGCTGCGATCCTTCTTGCGCTGGCCCACGGCGGACTCAGGCGATCCCGGCCTGCTCGCGCACGTTGCGCTTGATGCGGCCGAGCATGGCGGACATTCCGCGCAGGCGCAGGGGGGTGAGGGCCTTGGCCAGACCGAGGCGGGTGGGGATGTCCTCGGGCACGTCCAGGACCTCGAGGGCGCTCAGCCCGTCCAGGCCCTGGGTGAGCACGGAGGCGAAACCGCGCGTGGTGGGCGCCTCCGGGGGAGCGGTGATGAAGAGGCGGACCGGGGCCTGCGGACCGGGCTCACCCTCGAGCTCCACGGCCAGGAACAGCGGGGTCTGACACTCCACGACCTGCTCCATCTCGGCCTCGTGGCCGTCGTAGCGCTCCGGCAGCGCCGGCAGCTCGTCCGAGAATTCCAGCAGCAGCTCGAGCTTCTCGGGATCGGGCACCCCGGCGAAGTCGTCGATGATCTCGGCCAGGGCGGCGGGCACGGCGTGGTTCTCGGTCATGGTGTCCCAGTCTAGTGATCCACGCCGTGCCGGGGGCTCAGCGCGCGGGGGCCTCGCCCGGCTCTTCGCCGACGGCGATCGGCAGGCGCACGGCGTTGCCCCACTCGGTCCAGGAGCCGTCGTAGTTGCGGACGTCCTCGTGGCCGAGCAGGTACTTGAGCACGAACCAGGTGTGGGAGGACCGCTCGCCGATGCGGCAGTAGGCGATCACGTCGTCACCCTCCTGCAGCCCGGCGCCGGCGCGATAGACCTGCTCCAGCTCGGCGCGGGACTTGAAGGTGCCGTCCTCGTTGGCCGCGGACGCCCACGGCACGGACGCCGCCGTGGGGATGTGGCCGCCGCGCAGGGTGCCCTCCTGCGGGTAGCCGGCCATGTGCGTGGTCTCGCCCGTGTACTCGGGACGGGAGCGGACGTCGATCAGCGGGGTGGTCCCGATGGCCTGCAGGACGTCCTCGCGGGCGGCACGATCTGTGTGGTCGTCGCGCTCGATCACCGGGTACTCGGCGCGGGCCACGGTCGGGACCTCGCGGGTGGTCTCGCGTCCCTCCGCGATCCACTTGTCACGGCCGCCGTCCATCAGGCGCAGGTCCTCATGGCCGTAGAGGGTGAACACCCACAGGGCGTAGGCGGCCCACCAGTTGGACTTGTCGCCGTAGAACACCACGGTGGTGTCCCGGGAGATCCCCTTGGAGGCGGCGAACTCGGCGAAGGCCTCGGGGCCGACGAAGTCGCGGGTGACGGGGTCGTTGAGCTCGGTGTGCCAGTCGACGCGTTGGGCGCCGGGGATGTGGCCGGTGGAGTAGAGGAGAGCGTCCTCGTTGGACTCGAGGACCACGACGTCCTCGTCGCCGACATGGTCGGCGACCCACTGCGTGGACACCAGCTTCTCGGGGTGGGCGTACTCGGAGAACTTCGCGGCGGTATCGGTCATGGCACTGCCTTCCTTCGCGTCGGGGCGGGCCCGCACGGGCCCGGGGCGGGCGGCACGACGACGGCGGGTTCCGTGTCCGTGCCCTGCGCGCCAGATTACGGCACGTCGGTGTCACGTAAGAGGGTAGGGGCCCCTCAGTCCGGGACACGCGAGGTCACATGGGTCGGGTCCGCGGCCCGATAGCATGGCCCGGAATCCCCGTCGTCGACCCTGGGAGTGTCCCGTGGCTCAGATCGTCCACCTCGCCGACCGTTCGCCGCAGGTCACCCCGGACCAGCTGTTGTCCGGCTTCCACCCGTCGTACCGCTTCGGCACGGTGTCCTTCGACACCTACATCCCGGACCCCGCGCACCCCTCGCAGGCACAGGCCGTGGAGCGGCTGCGCCGGTTCGCGGCAGACCTCGGCCGGGGCGGTTCGGGCGGCGGGTTCCTCGGCGGCCTGTTCGGCGGGAAGAAGCGGGCGGCAGGGCCGGCCGGCATCTACCTCGACGGCGGTTTCGGCGTCGGCAAGACCCACCTGCTGGCCTCGACGTGGCACGCGGCCCCCGGGCCCAAGGCGTTCGGCACGTTCGTGGAGTACACCAACCTCGTGGGCGCCCTGTCCTTCCGCAAGGCGGTGGACGAGCTCAAGGAGTACACCCTCGTGTGCATCGACGAGTTCGAGCTCGACGACCCGGGGGACACCGTGCTGATGTCCCGCCTCATGCGCGAGCTGGCCGACGCCGGCGTGCGCCTGGTGGCGACCTCCAACACCCTGCCGGGCTCGCTCGGCGAGGGGCGCTTCGCGGCGCAGGACTTCAAGCGCGAGATCCAGGTCCTGGCCGACCAGTTCGAGGTCATCCGCGTGGACGGCGAGGACTACCGCCACCGCGGCCTCTCCGCCGCCCCGTCGCCGCTGGACGACGCCGCCGTCGAGGCCACCGCCCAGGAGAACTTCCCCGACGCGGGTGTGCTCGCCGTGGACGACTTCGCGGACCTCACCGCGATGCTCTCCCGCGTGCATCCCTCCCGCTACCGCGAGCTCGTCAAGGACGTGGACGTGCTCGCCCTCCACGACGTGCACACCATCACGGAGCAGGCCACGGCCCTGCGCTTCGTGGTGTTCGCGGACCGCCTGTACGACAAGGACGTGCCCGTCCTCGCCTCCGGCGTGCCCTTCGACGCCCTGTTCACGCAGGAGATGATGCACGGCGGCTACATGAAGAAGTACTTCCGCACGGTCTCCCGCATGACCGCCCTGGTCCGGGAGGGCCAGACGGGCGTGGCCGAGCACAAGTGAGCCACCGCCCCTGACCGGCACGACGACGGCGCGCACCGAGGCGGGTGCGCGCCGTCGCCGTGTGCGGGGCAGGGTCAGTGCACGGCGCGGAAGCACAGCGCCGCCCGCTTGCCCGGCAGCTCGACCTCCCGGTCCACCGTGAAGCCCAGAGCCCGGGCGGTCTTCACGGCCCGCGTGTTGCGGACGTCCGGCTCGATCACGAGCCGACGCGTGCCGGGGCGTGCGCCCAACCAGTCCACAATGCTCCGGTAGGCCGTGGCGCGGGCGCGCCCCTGCAGGCCGCCGGGGGCGGTGATGAAATGGAATCCGAGGTCCCCGTCCCGCACCTCGTAGGCGCCGCCGACCTCCTCCGCGCGAGGGTCGTAGGTCTGCACGAGGGCCACGAGGGTCCCGCCGTGCCACACGAGGTGGTTCGCGTGGGTGGGCTGGAACTCGAGGAAGTCGTAGACCTCCTCGACGTCCTGCACGCTGTGCCCGCGCATCCCGTAGAACTCCGCCCGCGGCTCCGTGACGAGTGCGTGGATCAGCGGGGCGTCCAGGGCCGGGCGGACGCGCGTCATGGTCAGGCCCAACGCCCCGACGCCGACCTCGGCCACGATGCGTCCCGGAGGGGCCCCGCCGGGGACGGAGCGGGCGGGTGCGACGCCGCTGCCGGCGGACGGGGGGACGGGACCGGACGGCACGGGCAGCAGGCGGCCGGCGGCCCACGCGTCCAGCTGATCCGTCACGTGCCCGCCTCCGAGACCGGAGGCGCCGAACGGGACGACCCACCGGCTGCGGGTGCGGTCGCCGAGGTCGAACACGACCCGGGCCACTGGCCCGCGGTGGGTGCCGACGGCCAGGCCGGGGGCGTGCGAGGTGGCGCAGACCGCGTCCGCGGTGCCGCCCACCCGGACGGACCCGATCGTGTCGAGCACGTCGGCGAGCCCCGGCACATCCGGCCCGCCGGGATGCTCGTGCGTGAACAGGAACGGGGTCAGGGCATGCGCCGCACCCCACGTCCGAGCCGTGTCGTCGGGGCCCGGCGGCTCAGCGGCGTCGCCGACGGCGGCGACGGCGGCCCGCACGAGGTCCCTCGTCGACGCTGCGACCCCCAGGGCCGCGCGCAGCGGCTCCGGCCCGCGCTCGGCGAGCGCCGCGCCGACCCATGCGGCGGCGTCGCCCCACGGTGCCCACGGGCCGCCGAGCAGGGCCCGCGAGGCGGGCGGCAGGTGCGCGATCAGGGCGGCGGCCACCTCGTGCTCCACGAGGAGCCACCAGCGGGCCGCGGCCGATCCGGCGGCGGCGTCGCCGGCCCACGCCGGGACGGACTCCGCGGCCAGCACGTCGTCCGCGACGAGCGCGTCGACGGCGTCGGCGAGCCAGGCCCGCGGCGCGCCCGGGGTCCGGGTGTCCGTCTGCAGGGCGGCCATCGCGTCCACGGTCCGCTCCTGCGGTGCCAGCGCCTCGAGGGCCTCCCGGATGCGGCGGGACCGCCACGGCGCGCACGCGTCCACGGTGAGGCAGGCGGTGTCCGGGTGGGGCTCGTTGGCCGCCACCACGACGTCGTCCGCCGCGGCCGGCGCGGGCCAGCGCACCCAGCGCTGATCGAGGGACCCGTCGGCGGAGCCCCGGCCCAGCGCGGAGGCCCGCGCCGCACCCCAGGCCGAGCGTCGATCCCGGCGCCGCACGGCCCCGGCGTGCCGGGTGAGCACCGTCCGCCGGTCCGCGACGATCACGCGATTGACCGGCTCGACGTGCCCGTCCAGCACCGCGCAGGCCTCCGCGGCGCTCGCGGCCGTGAGCAGCCGGCGCGCGCTCGGCAGGCCGGTGTCGGCGCGGTCCCAGGCGGGGAACCGCATGCTCACCGGGCCGGCGCCGGGCACGTCCACGAGCCGCCCGCGCGGGGTGTGGGCCACCCGCACGTCCACGGGGTCGCCGCCGCGCACGTGCACCCGCTCGGTCCGGGCGTCGAGGACCTCCGGCCCCTCGGGGGCGTCCTCGAGGACCATCTCGAGCGAGGACACCATCGCCGAGGTCGTCACCCACGCGACGTGCTCGGACTGCCCCACATGCGGGACGCCCGGCACACCGGGGAAGGCCAGGCCGACGACGTCGACGCGGTCCCGGGGACGCTCGGCCTCCACCACGAGGCGCACCTGCTGGTAGACGCCGGGCAGCTCGAGCAGCCGGTGCGGGTCGGCGGCCACGAGCGGAGCGCCCTCGGCGCCGACGCGCACCGCCCAGGCGTTCGAGCCGTCCGCGTCGGGGCGCGGCGAGATCAGCGCCGCGGCGAGCGCGGGGAAGCGCTCGGCCAGCAGGGTGCGGAACAGGGCGGCCGGCGCGTTGGTCAGCCAGACGTTGTAGCCCAGGTGCAGGGCGAGCGCCGTGTGCGGGTCGAACGGCAGCGGCTTCACCCCGTGGGCGGCGAACTCGGGCGCGCGCCGGGCCCCGGCGTCCAGCCCCGCGTTCACGCCGTCGGCGAACCGGGTGAACCAGGCCCGGTCCTCCGCGTCGTCGAGGGCGTTGAACGCCTGGCGGGCCGCACCGTCCAGGTCCATCTGCCGGGCGGCGACGTCGTTCGCCACCGCCGGCGGGCCGAACACCTCGGCGCTCATGCCGGTGACCCGGCGGTGCTCGCAGTCGACCTGCCAGGCCCGCTCCGTCGCCACGTGCCACCCCTGGAGGTAGGCCAGCTCGGGCAGGGACGCGGCCACGAGCGTCGGCACGCCGTGCGCGTCCCGGTGGCAACGGCCCGCCACGTCACCCGTCGCCGTCCCGGTCCACGCGTCCGCGCTCATGCCGCGGCGTCCTGCCGGAGCTCCGCCAGCGCGCGGCGCAGCGGCGCGGCCACCGGGTTGGCCAGGCGACCGGCGTAGAGCAGCGAGCCCGACGGGTCCGTCAGGTCCACCATCTGCGTGGCGTTCCGCAGCTGCAACCGGTTCAGGCACGAGTGCGCGAAGTCCTCCGCGTCCAGGCCGAGGCGCTCCACATCCGCGAGCCCCAGGGCCGTGTACTCGGCGAGGACCCGCCCCACCACGGCGTAGAACTCCTCCGCCGGCAGCAGGGCGTCCGCGTCCATCACGTCGGCCAGATGGCGCAGCACGCCGTCCAGCATGTCCGTGAAGAAGGAGAGGGAGAGGTCCTCGTCGGTGAGGTCGATGCGGATGCGCCGGGTCTGCTCCGTGAGCGGGACGCCGTCCGCGCCGACCACCACCTCCTCCCCGATGTCCTTGAGGAAGGCGCCGGTGACCCGTCCCTCCCGCAGGCGGAGCACGATGTTCTCCCCGTGGGGCATGAACACGGTCGAGTAGGCGGCGGCCAGATGCACCAGCGGGGTCACGTAGGCCGTCACCACCCCGTGCAGCCACTGCGCCGCCGTCAGCCCCGAGCGCTCCACGAGCGCCCCCGCCACGGAGCGGCCCCCGCCGTCCCGGTGCAGCAGCGCCGCCATGGTCATGACCCGCTCGCCCTCCGCCAGGCGCGGCAGCGGACTCTCCCGCCACAGGGCGGCGAGCATCTTCGTGTGAGGACCCTTCGAGCCCACGGCATGGAAGGCGTCCCCGGTGTACCCGGCCGAGGCGTACTCCCGCAGCACCCCGAAGCCCCACCTCGCGAGCAGGGGGTCGGAGTCCACGAGGTCGGCCACCACCGCGTTGATCGCCGGGGTGACGGACATGTACGCGGGGGAGAGGCCGCGCACGAACCCCATGTTCTGCACGGACAACGCCGTCTTCAGCTGCGGGGCGTGCGGGTCGCTCGCGTTGAACAGGGTGCGCACCGCCTGCATGGCCGTGAACGCGTCCGGGTCTTCGCCCACGTGCACCAGCCGCCCCGCGGCGAGGTCGGGGGCGAACGCCACCTGGATCCGGTGCTCCCACTGCCACGGGTGCACCGGGATCAGCGTGTACGCCTCCGGATCGACGTCGAGCGCCGCCGCCCGCTCCGCCCACAGGCCCGCCACCGCCTCGGTGATCGGCGGGGGCGGCGCCGGCACGGCGGCGCCCGCGCTCGCGGTCTTGGGCCAGGTCCACCGTCCCCCGAGCTCGGAGGGGAACGCGAGCCACACCGGGTGCAGCGCCCGCCCGCCCTCGGGGGCGAACATCGCGTACTCCGTGGCCCCCCAGCCGATGCGGCCGTTGGTGGCCACGAAGCCCGGGTGTCCCTCGCTCATGGCGGCCTCCACCGCCGTGTAGTCCGCGTCCACCAGGTCGGCGGCGGACGGGCGCTCGCCGGCCAGGGTGTGGCACCGGGCGGCGAAGGTGGAGGCGAGCTCCTCGAGATAGACGTCCAGCGCCTCGCCGGCCAGCCCGAGCACCTCGGCCGCGTCGAGGACGAAGCGGTCGACGGCCACCGCGTCCGGATCCCCGGCACGGCACACCGAGTCCGGATCCACGCCGAGGTGCTCGAGCGGGAGGGCACGCGCGGTGAACGTCCACCGCACCCCGCCCAGGGTGAGCGTGTAGGCGTGGCGGCCGGCGTCGTCGACCCGCTCGCCGCGCACCGGCGTCAGGAGCCGCTCATGGGTGAACTCGCGGATCGCCTTGGCGACGAGCAGCCGGTGGGCGTGCCGGGCGGTCGGCGCCGTCAGCGCGTCCAGGCGGGACGGGGAGGACGGGGGGACGGGGGTCATGCGGACACCTGCCTGTCGGGGGTGAGGAGGAGCGGGGGCTCGGGGAGGGTGAGGTCCAGCCCGGCGGCGAGGACGCCGATCCGGCTGGCAGTGAAGGACTCGGGCGTGGCGATCGAGAGCATCGCCGTCTTGGATCCCAGCGCCACGGGACCGAGCTCCGTGAACCCGGCGGCCAGGTTCTTCGCCCGGATGGCGGCGTTGCGCTCGTCCGGCTCGACGACGACGCGCCGCGCCCCCGGCTGGGCCAGGCACCAGCGCACCACCGCGGCCATCACCAGGTCCGTGGTCCCGGGCACCGGGGTGTCCGTCGGGGCGACGAGCACGTGCAGGCCGACGTCGCCCGGCGCGCCCGCATACCGTCCGGCCAGCTCCGAGTGGGCCGGGTCGTAGACCTCCACCAGGAAGGTCGCAGTCCCGTCCACGAGCCCCACGTGCGCGTGGTGGTGCGGGTGCGCGGCGATCGCCTCGTACTCGGCCACGACGTCGGCCAGACCCGCCTCCGTCATCTCCCAGTACACGGCGTGCGGGGACGTCACCCACCGGTGCAGCAGCGGATGGTCCTGCGCGCCCACGGGACGGAGCTCCACACGACGGGCCGCGCTCGCGGCCGCACCGTCCACGGTGGTCTGCGGCGGCGTCACGGCGCTCACCGGACGCCCGCCGCGACGGCACCGAAGTCCTGGAACGCGATCGACTCGGCCTGCGCGTAGACCTGGCGGCCGGCGATCGTGCTGAGGATGCGGCCGCTGTGCTCCGCCGCCATGCCCAGGTCCGGGCCGGTGAGCCCCAGGGGCTGTTCGGCGGTGTTGTGCACGAAGATCCGGCGGCCGCTCACGTCGATCGCGTGGTCCGCGTTCGCCGTCGTCCGACCGTCCTCCGCGCGCAGCAGGTGCCGCACCGGCTCCAGGAACGGATGGTCCGGGTGGCGGTAGCCCGTGCCCGCGACGACACGGTCCACCACGTGCCGCCCGGTCACCCCGGTCTCCTCGTCGCGCAGGGTGACCTCCACCCGGGGCGCACCCGGGCCCGCGACCAGGCGGGCGTCCGCCACCGACGTGCCCGGCCACAGCCGGGCCGGGTCCAGCGGACCCACCTGGCGCTCGTACAGCGCGTGGTAGACGTCCTCGATCGTGTACTCGCTGATCCCCTTGTACAGGGACCGGTGGGATGCGTTGATCTCATCCCGCCGCGCCCGGGGCAGAGTGGCGAAGTGCCGCTCATAGTCCAGCGAGGTCAGCTCGAGCGTGAGCTGGCCGACCTCCATGCCGAAGAACCGGGGTGAGCGCGTGACCCACGTGAGGTCCGGGTGGCCCGCGTTCAGCAGGTCCAGGGCGCACTCCGCCGCCGACTGGCCGCTGCCCACTACCAGGACCGACCCGGCCCCGGCGATGTCCTCGCGACGGCCCATGTACTCACCCGTGTGCACCACGGGGGACGCGCCGACCCGGGCCGACTCCTCCGCGACGCGCGCGAGCGGCGCGGGCAGGGACGGCACCGTGCCCGTGCCCACCACCACGTGGTCGGCCCGGTGCGTGCTGGTCCCGGCCGCGGAGGCCGCCTCCACCACGAACTCGTCCGCCTGATCGTCCCACCGCACCGCCGTCACCGTGGTCGCGTAGGCGATGCCGGGCAGCTGGGCTGCCACCCACGCGCAGTAGTCCGAGAACTCCCGCCGCAGCGGGTACCAGGAACCCCGGATGTAGAAGCGGTGCAGCCGGCCCATCGCCTTGAGATACGCCAGGAACGAGTACGGGGAGGTCGGGTCCGCGAACGTCACCAGGTCCGCGAGGAACGGCACCTGGATCTGCGCGCCCGGCAGCATCATGCCCGGGTGCCACACGAACGCGTCGCGGCTCTCCACCACCTCCACCTCGACGTCGGGCAGCGGGTGGGCCAGCGCGGCCAGGCTCAGGTTGAACGGGCCCAGCCCGATCGCGAGCACGCGGCGGGGGGACGTGGACGCCGGGCTCATGCGCACACCTGCTCTCCGTGCTCGTCCACGCGCGCCGCGGACGGACGTGGCCCCGCCGAAGCGGGGAGCGTGCAGGACACGGCGACCGACGGGCCATGCGGACGGGTCCGCGCCACCCCGCGCCACCGATGACGGCTCGCCCGCACCGCGTCGACGTGCCGCAGCGCCGCCTCCTCCACGACGTCGACCAGCTCCTCCAGCTCGCCCGAGGTGACCGCGGGGTTCAGGATCGTGAACTTCAGATGGGGCACCCCGTCCACCACCGTCGTCGCGATCAGCGCGCGCCCGCCGGCCACGAGCTCCCGGTGCGTCGCCGCCTGCACCGCCGTGCACTCCTCCTCCGACAGTCCCTCGGCCCGCACCCGGAACAGCACTGTCACCAGCGTCGGATCCTCCAGCACCGCGAACGTCGGCCGGGCCCGCAGGATCCCGCACGCCTGCCGCGTGCGTTCGCGCGCCCCCGCGAACAGGGACACCACCGCCTCGGCCCCATGCTCACGCAGCGTCAGCCACAGCTTGAGCGAGTCGAACCGGCGGCTCGTCTGCAAGGACCGATCCGCCAGGTTCGGATGGACGCTGTCCTCCGGGTTCAGGTAGTCCGCATGCACCGTCACATGGCGCAGGCTCTCGGCGTCCCGCACCACCAGCGCGCTGCAGGCCAGCCCCACGTAGAACGTCTTGTGGAAGTCCATCGTCACCGAGTCCGCACGGTGCAGCCCCGGCAGCTCGTGGCGCGTCGCCGCGCTCGCGGCGAGGATCCCGCCCACGGCCGCGTCCGCATGGACCCACATCCCGTGGCGTTCGGCGACGTCGGCGATGGCCGGCAGCGGGTCGATGGCGCCGCGGTCGGTGGTCCCCAGCGTCGCGACGACGGCCATCGGCACGGCACCGGCGGCCACCTCACGTTCGACCGCCTCGGCCAGGGCCCCTGGGTCCAGACGCCCGGCGGCGTCGGTGGGGACGACGACCACGGCGTGGCGGCCCAGCCCGAGCAGGCCGGCTGCCTTGGCGATGCTGTAGTGCGTGGCGGCGCTGACGAAGACGCGCAGCGAGCCGAGCACCTCGGCGGGCAGGTCGGCGAGCCCGGCGTGGCCGGTGAGGCGCTGCACGGCGCGGCCGCGGGCCAGCGTCATGGCCTGCAGGTTGGAGGCCGACCCTCCGGAGGTGAAGACGCCGTCGCCCGCGGCGAACCCGCACCAGCGTCCGACCTCGGCCAGGAGCCGCTGCTCCATGAGCGCCGCGGAGCGGGCCTGGTCCCAGGACTCGACCGCCGTGTTGAGCGCCCCGAGCACGGTGTCCGCTGCGGTGCTGGAGAGCAGGACCGGGCAGTTGAGGTGAGCGGCATAGCGCGGGTGGTGGTAGGCGGTGGTCTGGTGGGCGTAGAGCTCCGCGACCTCGGCGAGGGCGTCGTCGAGGCTGCCCGTCGGCTGCGAGAAGTCGACGGCGCCGACGGCGTCGGCCAGGTGCGTCGACGGGGTGTCCGGGTGGACCCCCGCGCGGTCGTAGGCGGTGTCGACGGCCACCCGGGCCGCCCTGCCGGTGGCGTCGAGGTAGGCGGCGGGATCGCCGAGTCCGAACAGGCGAGGGAGCATGGGAGGGCCTTCCGTGAGGGGGTCGTCGGCTCCGGGCGGCGTCCGCCACGGACGTCCCGCACAGTAGGGAAGCCTTACCTAAGAAAGCAAATACGCAACAATGACGTGACGTATTCAAAGGGAGGACTCCAGCAAAGGTGAGGCTCACCTATGCTGACCGGATGACGAGCTCCTCCGTCCTCCCCCCGCCTGCCGCCCGTCCCTCGCGTGTCGAGGCCCTGCAGATGAAGGCCTACCGCGGGCTCGCGGCCCTCGGCCAGGCGATGCCCGTTGACCGCGACGAGTATCCGCAGTGGACCATGACGGTCCGCGCCACGTGGCTGCTCGCCCCCCGGCTGCGTCGTCTCACGTTCGCCGCGGAGGAGTTCCGCACGTTCACCCCGCAGGGCTGCGACGAGTACTTCGGGCTGCTCACCCCGCCCCCGGGGCGGGCGCTCGTGATGCCCGATCCCGCGGCGCTCAATGCGCGGCGAGCGGTCGGGCGGATCCCCGAGGACGTGCGGCCGGATCTGCGGTGGTACACGGTCGCCGAGCACCGGCCCTCCGTCGGTGAGATCGACGTCGACGTCGTCGTGCACGACCATGCGGGCCCCGCCGGCACGTGGGCGCGCACCGCACGTCCGGGCGACGTCGCCGGCTTCCGCACCGGGACGGGCGCCTATCGTCTGCCGGCGGCGGGGGAGTCGCACCTCGTGGTGGGGGACGAGACCGCAGTCCCGAGCATCGCCGCCGCCCTCGCCGCGCAGCGTCGCACGCCGCGCGGGGGCCGGATGGACGTCGTCCTGGAGGTGCCCGGCCGTGACCACGTCCCCGCCCTCGAGGTCCCGGAGGGCGCCACGCTCACGGTCCTGCACCGCGGAGACGCCGTGCCGGGCGCCCTGCTCACGCCGCACCTCGAGGACCTCCCCGCCGCGCCCCGCGACCACGTGTGGGCGTGCGGCGAGCAGTCGCTCGCGACGGCGGCGCGGCGGGTGATCGTCCGCCGCGGCATCGCACCGAAGCGCGCGATCATGTTCAGCGGCTACTGGCGGGTGGACGGCCCGCGGCTCTGATCCCGTCCGATGGTCGGCGTCCGTGCTCCGAGCACGAGGCCGACCGCACGCCCCGGAACGACGAAGGGCCCCTCCGCCAGGAGGGGCCCTTCGCGTGGGAGCGGATGACGAGATTCGAACTCGCGACCTCCACCTTGGCAAGGTGGCGCTCTAGCCAACTGAGCTACATCCGCCTGAGTCGATCCTCACGGATCGTCTCCGTGCGCGATACTGGGTTCGAACCAGTGACCTCTTCCGTGTCAGGGAAGCGCGCTACCGCTGCGCCAATCGCGCTCGTCCACCTCCGAAGAGGTGGTGAACATGCCGCCACTCCCGGTCGGAGAAGCCTGCGAGGTCGGGACGGGATTCGAACCCGCGTATACGGCTTTGCAGGCCGCTGCCTCGCCTCTCGGCCACCCGACCAGGGGTGAAGGTTGAGCGAGCGGATGACGAGATTCGAACTCGCGACCTCCACCTTGGCAAGGTGGCGCTCTAGCCAACTGAGCTACATCCGCGTGTCGGTGCCGCCGGGATCCGCTCCTCTGAGCCGCTCACCTGCGTTTTCCAACGAGAAAGAACTCTAGGCCATCTCCGCCCGGATGCAAAATCGGCGTCCGGAGGCGTGTCGGGCCACCCCGTCGGGGGTCCGGGGACCCTGCCAGAATGGCTGACCATGACCCAGCCACGCCTCGCGCATCAGACCCCCCACGGACGCATGTACGCGCGCTCCCTCTCGGGCCTGCCCGAGGTCCCGTCCATCACCACCGTGATCGGCATGGAGAAGACGGACCTGGACGGCTGGGTCGGGTGGATGGCGGCCCAGTCCGTGACCCAGGATCCGCGCCTGGCGGAATCCGTGGGCTCCGCGGCGCGCCTGAAGCAGGTGGCCCGGCAGTCCGCCGACGCCGCCGCCCGCTACCGGGACGCCGCGGCCGAGCGCGGGGACCGCGTGCACGACTACGCCGAGCAGGTGGCCCAGCGCGCCCTCGGCCGCCCCCACACCATGGCGGAGGCCCGGGCCCGGCTGATCGAGCACGGCGAGGGCGCCTACGCGGACCGCTTCGACGAGTGGTGGGACCTCTACGACGTCCGGCCGATCGCGGCCGAGATCACCGTCTGGAACCACACGGTGGGCTACGCGGGCACGCTGGACCTCGTCGCCCGGATCGGCGGCCGGCTGTGCCTGATCGACTACAAGACGAAGGGCACGGGGCGGGACGGACGGGTCAAGGCGCTCGACCCCAAGGTGGTCATGCAGCTGACCGCCGGCCTGAAGGCGGAGGAGTCCCTCGTGGATCCCGAGGCTGGCACCTGGGAGGAGTGGCGGCACGGCCAGGCCGAGATGCTGCTCGGCGTCGCCCTGGGGGAGACTGAGGTCGCCGTGCACCAGGCCAACCCGGGCGTGCTGCCCCGCCACTGGCACAAGTTCTGGGCCCTGCGCCAGGTCTGGAAGCACGCGCAGGCCGTGGACGACGCCGGCCCCGCGCTCCGCGTCATCGGCCCGCCTCCGCCGTCGGTCCCGGCGTCGGCGGCCACCGGCCTGCAGGCCGTGCGTGCCGCGGCGTTCGGCGGCGGCTCCCATGCCGCCCCGGACGTGGCGCCCGACGGGTCGTCGTCGCGCCCGGCGTCCGCCGCCGAGGGCGGCGATAGGGTGACGGCGTGACCGTCCTGCCCGTCCGCACCGTCCCCGACCCCGTCCTGCGCACCGCCGCGTCGCCCGTGCCCGCGGGCGCGGACGTGCGCGCCCTCGTGGCGGACATGATCGCGACGATGCACGCCGTCGGGGGCGTGGGCCTGGCCGCACCCCAGGTGGGCGTGGGTCTGCGCGTCTTCGTGTTCGACGTCGCCGGCGTCGCCGGGCATGTGGTCAATCCCGTGCTCGAGACCGCCGGGCAGGCGCTGCGGGAGCCGGGCGAAGGGTGTCTGTCCGTGCCCGGGCTGCGCTACCACCCGGCGCGCGCCGCGGAGGCCGTCGTCCGCGGCACCGACGTCGACGGGAACCCGGTGGAGCACCGGGGGACCGGCCTGCTCGCCCGCTGCCTCCAGCACGAGACCGACCACCTCGACGGGATCCTCTACGTCGACCGCCTCGACGGCGAGGAACGCCGTGAGGCCCGCCGCCGCATGCGCGCCGGCGAGGTGGACCGCGCCGCTCGTCGCATCGGGGCCGCGCGCGCGGCCGCCGTCAGCTCGGTCTTCGGCGCCCCCGCCGTCCCCGCCGCCGGAACAGGAGCCGCCCGATGACCGCCCCGACGCCCCTGCGCGTGCTCTACGCCGGCACGCCCGAGACCGCCGTGCCCGTGCTGCGCGCCCTGCTCGACTCGCCCCACGAGGTCGTCGGCGTGCTCACCCGGCCGGACGCCCCGGTCGGGCGCCGGCGGGTGCTGACCCCGTCGCCGGTCGCGGTCACGGCAGAGGAGGCCGGCCTGCCCGTGCTCAAGGCCGACCGACTCCGCGGACCCGAGGGCGCCGATGCCCTCCAGGCGATCCGGGTGCTCGAGGCGGACGTGGCCGTCGTCGTCGCCTACGGGGCGCTCGTGCCCGTCGAGGCCCTGCAGATCCCCCGTCACGGCTGGCTCAACCTGCACTTCTCCGCGCTGCCGGCCTACCGCGGCGCCGCCCCCGTCCAGCGCGCCGTGATGGCCGGGGAGACCGAGATCGCCGCCGACGTGTTCCAGCTCGAGGAGGGCCTGGACACCGGGCCCGTCTTCGCCCGGCTCACCCGCCCCGTCGCGGCCGACGAGACCGCCGGGGCCGTGCTCACCGACCTCGCCGAGCGCGGCGGCCCGCTCGTGATCGACGTGCTCGACCGCCTGGCGGACGGCACCGCGACCGCCACGCCCCAGCGCGGCGAACCCACCCACGCGCCGAAGCTCACGGCCGCAGACGGCCTGGTGGACCCCGCCCGCCCGGCGGCCGAGGTGGCCGCCCGGATCAACGGCGTCACCCCCGAGCCCGGCGCCTGGGGCTGGCTGACCGCCGACGACGGCGCCGCCCCGGCCCGTTTCAAGCTCGACGGCGTCGCCCCGGTCAGCGCCGGCGACGACGGCTGGCCCTCCGCCCTCGATGCCGCGGCTCCCGGGCAGATCCTGGTGGCCGCGAAGGCCGCCTGGCTGCGCACCGCCGGCGGGGCCGTCCGGCTCTCCCGAGTCCAGCCGGCGGGCAGGAAGCTGATGCCGGCCGCCGACTGGGCGCGCGGCGCCGCCGCCGGGGCCGCGCTGCTGGCCGGGGAGGCGCTCGCCCACCACGAAGAACAGGCCCGCCGGGAGGCCGCCGCCCGGGCCGCGGCACGCGAGGCCGCGCGGAACGCCACGGCACAGGACGAGGAGGCGCGCGCATGAGCCGCGAGAGACAGCCAGGACAGGGCCGGGGCGAGCGAGGGGCCCGCGGAGAACGCGGCCGCGCACCCCGGGCGGACCCCCAGGACCGCCGGGATGCGCAGGGGCGCACCCGCAACCGGGGTCGCTCCGGCGCCGGGCGGAAGTACTCGGCGCAGGCGCCGTCGCAGCGCTCCCGCACCGCTGACCCGGCGCGCCGCGTCGCGTTCGGGGTGGTCCGCTCCGTCCATGCCGAGGACGCGTACGCGAACCTGGTCCTCCCGGCGCGCATCCGCCAGGCCCGCCTCGACCGGCGCGACGCCGGCTTCGCCACCGAACTCGCCTACGGCACCCTGCGCGGGCTCGGCCTGTACGACGCGATCCTGACCCGCTGCGTGGACCGCCCGCTCGAGAAGATCGACCCACCCGTGCTCGACGCCCTGCGGCTCGGCGCCCACCAGCTGCTGGGCATGCGCGTGCCCGCCCACGCCGCCCTCGACGCCACCGTCTCCCTCGTGCGCGCCGAGATCGGGGCCGGCGCCTCCGGGTTCGTGAACGCGGTGCTGCGTCGGGTTGCCGAACGCCCCCTCGAGGAGTGGCTGGCCGACGTCGCCCCTGCCGACGGCGGCGACGCCGCCCTGGCCGTCCGTGCCTCGCACCCGGTGTGGATCGTCCGCGCGCTGCGCCAGGCCCTGGCCGCCCACCGCGGCACCCGCCACATCGCCGACCGCGACGCCGAGCTGGCCGCCCTGCTCGAGGCGGACAACGCCCCGCCCGTGGTCAACCTCGTCGCCCTGCCCGTGGCCGGTGGGGCCGAGGCGCTCGCCGCGGCCCTCGACGACGGCGCCGAACCCGGGCCGCTGGCCCCGGACTCCGCCCTGCACTCCGGCGGCGATGCCGGCCGTCTGCCCGGGGTGCGCGAGGGCGTGCTCCGCGTCCAGGACGCCGGCTCCCAGCTCACCGCCCGTGCCCTGGCCCAGGCACCCGTCCCCGCGGCCGAGGGGCGGGCCGAGCGCTGGCTCGACCTGTGCGCCGGCCCTGGCGGCAAGGCGGCCCTGCTGGCCGCCCTCGCCGCCGAGCGGGGGGCGACGCTCGTGGCCAACGAGGTCGCCCCGCACCGCGCCGACCTCGTCCGGCAGGCACTCGCCGCCGTGCCCGCCGACGCCTGGACCGTCCGGACCGGGGACGGTCGCACGATCGCCGACGCCCCCGAGGCGGCCCCGGCGTTCGACCGCGTCCTCGTGGACGCCCCCTGCACCGGCCTCGGTGCGCTGCGCCGCCGACCCGAGTCGCGCTGGCGCCGCACCCCGGCCGACCTCGCCGAGCTCACCGGCCTGCAGGCCGAGCTGCTCGACGCGGCGGTCTCCGTCCTCGCCCCCGGCGGCGTGCTCGCCTATGTCACCTGCTCCCCGCACGTCGCGGAGACCGTCGTCCAGGTCCAGGACCTCGTGCGCCGCCACCCCGAGCTGGAGCTGCTCGACGCCCGCACCGCCCTCGACACCGTCGCGCTTGACGACCTGCGCCTGGACGAGGCCGAACCCGCCGGCGCGCCGGAGCCAGCCGATGTGGTCGCCCGCACGGCCCAGCTCTGGCCGCACCGGCACGGCACCGACGCCATGTTCCTGGCCCTGCTGCGCGCCCCCGGCGCCTGACCGAGAGGACCCGCCCATGACCGCCCGCGCCCCGCGCCTGCACCCCTCGATCCTGTCCGCGGACTTCGCCCGCCTCGCCGACGAGCTGGCCCGCATCCCCAGCGCAGACGCGGTGCACGTGGACGTCATGGACAACCACTTCGTCCCGAACCTCACCCTCGGCCTGCCCGTGGTCGAGGCGATCCGACGCGCCACCGACCTGCCGCTGGACATCCACCTGATGATCGAGGACGCCGACCGCTGGGCGCCCGGCTACGCGGAGGCGGGGGCCGAGTCCGTCACCTTCCACGCCGAGGCCTCGGCCGCGCCCGTCCGGCTGGCCCGGGAGCTGCGCGCGGCCGGAGCGAGGGCCGGCATGGCGCTGCGGCCGGCGACCGCGGTCGAGCCCTACCTGGACATGCTCCCGGAGCTGGACATGCTTCTGCTGATGACCGTGGAGCCCGGCTTCGGGGGGCAGGCGTTCCTCGACGTCGTGCTGCCGAAGATCCGCCGGGCCCGCCGCGCCCTCGACGGCGGGCCCGCCCCGCTGGCCCTCCAGGTCGACGGCGGCGTGAACCGCGAGACCATCGAACGCGCGGCCGAGGCCGGGGCCGACGTGTTCGTGGCCGGCTCCGCGGTGTTCGGCGCCGAGGACCCCGACGCCGCGCTCGCCGGCCTGCGCACCGCCGCCGCCCGCGCCTGCCACTGAGCCCGGCGACGCCGTCGCCCGCCCGCCGCGCCGGACGTCGCCCGGCGTCGTCCGGCGACGTCCGGCGACGTCCGGCATGCGCGGCCGGCCGGGCGTGCGATACTGCTGGACAGCAACGTGCTCCGAGATGCGGTGGAAGTCCGCACCGGCGGTGACAGCCCGCTAACCGCGCGGCCCGTCCTCATCCGAGGCGGTGCCGAGCGGCCTGACCGGTGGAATTCCGGTGTCGACCGTACAGTCGGGATGGGAGAGGCACGCGGCGGAGCCGTTCCGCGCCCGGCGCGGGAGGGCTGCGGAGCGCACCCCTCGGAGTCCCGATCCGAGGAGGTGGTGTCACGGTCATGGACTGGCTGGTGGACGCGTTCAACTGGACCATCCCGGTCGCCGGCGGCGGCCTGCTCATGCGCGAGGTGCTGGGCAACGTCTTCGGCCTCGCCTCCGCCCTGGGCGGCATGGCGCGCAGGGTCTGGGCCTGGCCCGTGGGCATCCTCGGCAACCTCATCCTGCTGACGGTCTTCCTCGCCTCCCTGTTCACGGGGGCCGATCACGCCACCCTGCTCGGCCAGGCCGGCCGACAGGTCATGTTCATCGCCGTCTCCGTCTACGGCTGGGCGCGCTGGCGTCAGGCCCGCCGGGGCCACGCCGAGGACGCTCCCGCCATCACCCCGGAGTGGGCCGGCTGGCGCGGGCGCGTGTTCCTCGTGACGGCCATGGCGGTCGGCACCGTCGCCCTCACCCCGGTGTTCCGCGCGCTGGGTTCGTGGGAGCCGGTGTGGGCGGACGCCTGGACGTTCGTGGGATCGCTGCTGGCGACCTACGGCATGGCGCGCGGCTGGGTGGAGTTCTGGCTGATCTGGGTGGCCGTGGACGTCGTCGGCGTGCCCCTGCTGTGGAGCACCGGCTACTACGCCTCGGCCGTGATGTACGCCTTCTACGGCGCCTTCACCCTGATCGGCTTCTTCGTGTGGCTGCGCGCCACAGACCGGGACAAGCCCGCCGTGGAGACGCTGCTGCCGGACGGCCCCGAGGGGGACGTCGCCCGATGAGCGCCGCTGAGACCCCGTCCGCCGACCCCATGGACCTCGCCGTCCGCGCCGCGCTGCGCGGTGTGCGCGGCGCCAACCCCCTCGTCGGGGCCGTCCTGACCGACGAGGCCGGCCGCGTCCTGGCCGTCGGCCACCACCGTGGACGGGGGACCGCCCACGCCGAGGTCGACGCCCTGACCCGCTGGCGGGCCGCCCGCACCACGGATCCGGCCCTGGCCGCCCTCGACCCCGCCGGCCTGACGCTGCACGTCACCCTTGAGCCCTGCGACCACACCGGCAGCACCGGCCCCTGCTCGCAGGCCGTCCTGGACGCGGGGATCGGTGCACTGCGCTACGCCGTCGCGGACCCCACCGGCCACGACGGCGGCGGCGCGGCCCGCCTCGCCGCGCACGGGGTGC
The DNA here is from genome assembly GCF_055522295.1 of Micrococcus sp. CS26. Taxonomy (NCBI): domain Bacteria; kingdom Bacillati; phylum Actinomycetota; class Actinomycetes; order Micrococcales; family Micrococcaceae; genus Micrococcus; species Micrococcus sp. CS26. The sequence continues at coordinate 158,859 of NZ_JBVFVY010000001.1, read as the reverse complement.
GCGTCACCGGCCCCACCGGCGAGGAGGCCGCGCTCGCACTCACCGCCCGCTGGCGCGAGGTCCGCGACGCAGGCCGCCCGTGGGTGACCGGGCACCTCGCCCAGTCCCTCGACGGCCACGCCGCGGCCGCCGACGGCACGAGCCAGTGGATCACCGGCCCGGACTCCCGCGTCCACGCCCACGAGGTGCGCTCCCGCGTCGACGCCATCGTCGTCGGCACGGGGACCGTCCTGGCCGACGACCCCCGCCTCACCGCCCGTGACGCCGCCGGCGCCGAACTCGCGCACCAGCCCGTGCCCGTCGTCCAGGGCCACCGGCCCGTGCCCGACGGCGCCGCCCTGCGCGCCCACCCGGTCCTGCTGCACGTGCCCGACCACGATCCGCACGCCGTCCTCGCCGCGCTCGCCGCCCACCCCGGGCCCTGGCCCCACGGCCGCCGTGCCGAGCACGTGCTCATCGAGGGCGGGCCCCGCGTGCTCGGCGCGTGGCTGCGCGCCGGCCTCGTGGACGAGCTCATGGTCTACACCGCGCCCCTGCTGCTCGGCCCGGGCCGCGCCGCCGTCGCCGGCCTGGACGTCGCCACGCTGTCCGAGGCACTGCGCTGGCACCCCGACCCCGCGGAGGGTGGCCCCGTCCGTGCCCTCGGGGACGACGTCTGGACCCACCTGAGCCCGGTGCCGGCCCCGCGCCTGCCCACCGCCCCCGCCCCGACCCGTTTCCAGGAGGACTGAGTGTTCACCGGCATCGTCACCCATCTCGGCACCGTCGTCGCCCTCGAGCACGACGCGGCCGCCGACACCGCCCTGCTGACCCTCGACGCCGGCGGCGCCCTCGACGGGCTGCCCGCCGGCGGCTCGCTCGCCGTCGACGGCGTGTGCCTCACGGCCCTCGACGAGCCCACGGGGCGCCCCGGCGTGTTCCGTGCCGACCTCATGGGCCAGACGCTGCGGATGACCAGCCTCGGCGACCGCGCCCCGGGGGACCGGGTCAACCTCGAGCGCTGTCTGCGCCCCACCGACCACCTGGACGGGCACGTGGTCCAGGGCCACGTGGACGGGACCGGCCAGGTCCTCGCGGTCACCCCGCACGGGGCCTGGACCACCCTGCGCATCGGCCTGCCCGCCCGCCTGGCGCGTTACGTCCCCGCGCAGGGGGCCATCGCCCTGCAGGGCGTCTCCCTCACCGTCACCGCCGTCTCCGACCCGGGTGCGGCCGCGCACTGGTTCGAGGTCGGCATCATCCCGGCCACACTCGAGGCCACCACCCTGGGCGCCCTGCGGCCGGGCGACCGCGTCAACCTCGAGACCGACGTGCTCGCCCGGTACGCCGAGCGCCTCGCGCTCATCCCCTCCGCCCCCGCCGCACCCACCGAGGAGGCCCGCCCGTGAGCGAGCACATCCGTCTGGACCCCGTCCCCGCGGCGATCGCCGCGATCGCCGCCGGCCGGCCCGTCGTCGTCGTGGACGACGCCGACCGCGAGAACGAGGGCGACCTGATCTACGCGGCCGCCCTGGCCACGGACGAGGTCACCGCCTTCACCGTCCGCCACACCTCGGGCGTCATCTGCGCGCCCCTGCCGGCCGGCCTGGCCGACCGCCTGGCCCTGCCGCCCATGACCACCGTCAACGAGGACCCCAAGGGGACCGCCTACACCGTGAGCGTGGACGCCGCCGCCGGCGTCACCACCGGCATCTCCGCCGCCGACCGCACCCGCACCCTCCGCGTGCTCGCCGACCCCGGTGCCGCCCCCGGTGACCTGACCCGGCCCGGTCACGTGTTCCCCCTGCGCGCCGTCCCCGGCGGCGTCCGGGCCCGCCGCGGCCACACCGAGGCCGGCGTCGAGCTGTGCCGCCTGGCCGGCGTCGCGCCCGTGGCCGCCATCGCCGAGCTCGTCCACGACGACGGCACCATGATGCGCCTGCCCGCCCTGCGGGAGTTCTCCGATGAGCACGGCCTCGTGCTCATCTCCATCGAGGACCTCGTGGCCCACCTGGAGGAGACGACGCCGACCCTGACCGCCGTCCCCGCCGAGGCCACCCTGCCGACCCGGCACGGCCTGTTCCGCGTGAGCGTGCACGTGGACGCCGAGACCGGGGCTGAGCACCTGCTGCTCGTGGCGGGGGAGACCGACCCGGAGCGTCCCCTCACCGTCCGCGTGCACTCGGAGTGCCTCACCGGCGACGTGCTCGGCTCCCTGCGCTGCGACTGCGGCCCCCAGCTCGAGGACGCACTTGCCCGCGCGGCGGCCGAGGGCGGCGCCGTCCTCTACCTCCGGGGCCACGAAGGACGCGGCATCGGCCTGGCCAACAAGATCCGCGCCTACCGACTCCAGGAGGAGGGGATGGACACCGTCGAGGCCAACCTCGCCCTCGGTCTGCCCGCCGAGGCGCGCGACTGGGCCGGGGCCGCCGCCGTCCTCACGGCCGCCGGCCATCGGCGCATCCGCCTGGTCACCAACAACCCCGCGAAGGTCGCGGGGCTGCGGGCGGCCGGCATCGACGTCGTCGAGCGTGTCCCGGCCCCCACGCCCGTCACCGAGCACAACGTCGTCTACCTGCGCACCAAGCGGGACCGCATGGCCCACGCCCTGGCGGACCGCGTGCTCGAACCGCCGACGGCCACCGGCGGCCCCGCCACGCCGGCCGATGACCCGACCACCGACCCGACCCACCCCACCCACCAGGAGGACACCCCATGAGCGGCGCCGGAGCCCCGACCTTCACCCCCGACCCCGCCGCTGCGAGCGGCCTGAACGTGGCGATCGTCGCCGCCCAGTGGCACACGGAGATCATGGACGGGCTGATCGCCGGGGCGCAGGCCGCCGCGGCCGACCTGGGCCTGGAGCCCGTGCTCGTGCGCGTGCCCGGCACCGTCGAGCTCACCGTCGCTGCGGCGCGGCTGGCGGAGCGCTTCGACGTCGTCGTGGTCCTCGGCGTCGTGGTGCGCGGGGACACCCCGCACTTCGACTACGTGTGCCAGTCCGTGACCCAGGGCGTGACGGAGGTCTCGGTGCGCACCGGCGTTCCCGTGGGCTTCGGCGTGCTCACCGTGGACACCGACCAGCAGGCCCGCGACCGGGCGGGCCTGCCCGGATCCCGAGAGGACAAGGGACGCGAGGCCCTCGAGGCGGCCGTCCTCACCGAGCTCGCGCTGCGCTCGGTCACGCCACGGGACTGAGGGTGGCCGGGCGGGGCTGCCTGCTGGGTCGGCTGCTCTCGACGTGGACCCTGTCCCCGGGGCCGGTGGGGTGATCGCAGGCCGGTCAACCGGGCCCGTCCGGAACGCCGGCAGCCCCGCGCCGTCATGGATGGGCTCATCAGGGCCTCCCCGTCGCGGGGGACCCGACGGTCGAGGCGGAGACGCGACGCCCCCGCCCTTCGTTTCGCTCGCGGCCTCCTCGGTCCGTCGTCCACTTCCCGAACCGTCAGGGCTGGCCACTGACCCAGAACGCTCTCACCGCCGCGGACGGGGTGACCCTGCGGCCCATCTCACCTCGGACGGCTGCGGCGGGGTGCACAGAGCCTGCCGGAGCGTGGCCGCGTTCCAGCAGTCCATGGCCCTGCTGGAAGCTGTGGACCGGCTCACCGAGGTGGGCATCGTCGTCTCGGACTACCGAGACCGCATCACCCCCAAGGACCAGGCCGTCGCCGTCGTGGAGCTGCGCGAGACCGGGCGGCTGCTCACCCCCCTGGCGCCCGCCCGCTCCATCGTCCCCGAGACACGTCTGGCCTGCGACTGGTTGGGCCGCTATGAGAAGGACGAACCCGTCGCCACCGCCTACGCCGATCTGGCCGCAGTCATCTCCGAAAGAATCACCGCATGAACGAGAGGTGGTCCGAACCCGACCTCAGCCTGCGAGCACGGCGCCGCAAGCCCATCCCGGCACCCCGAACCCCAGCCCCGGAGCGGTGATCCCCGCAGAACCAGCTGGTGGGTCGGCGCGGCGTGGCGCGCCGACCGTGGCACTGAACGTGCGGGTGCCTGAAGCGACCCGCGAGGCGGTGCGTCGAGAGGCCGCCGCGAACCCGGTGACGCCCAGCCAGGCAGCGGGTATCAAGGATCTGGTCCGCGCACATCTGATGTGCTGACCGGTGCGCCAGGTCGAGGGGTCTGAGCTGCTCCTTCGGGCCATCGGGGGCACCTACCCCTCCAGGGCTGAGGACCCCTGAGCGTCCCGTGTTCACTGCGCAACGTGGGCAGGGTGAAAGACGTCTGCCGCAAACCCCCGCTGGGGCCGGTGTTGGAGTGAGCTGCTTGCGGTCAGTTCTCGGCCGCCTGGCAGGCGACTCGGGGAGGCTGCCGGAGACGTCTGGGGCACGTGCCAGAAACGAGCCTTCAGTCGTTGCACCCCGTGAGCCGGAGCATGACTGAGCCCATTGAGGCCGGAATGGGGGGCGAGGCCACTGTGCCGATTCTGATTCTTTGTCCACACCACCGCGGGGGCCGTTTCAGCGGCCCCCGCGGTGGTGTTGCCGAGGTGTGGACTCAAGCCGCGCGGGGCAACACTCCGCGCAAGACGTCGGTGAGGGTGACGACCCCAGTGAACCGGTTGTCCTGGGTCACTGCGGCCAGCTGGCGGCTGTTGCGGCGCATGGAGGCAAGTGCTTCGTGCAACGGTGTGGTGGAGGGCAGCGTCAGAGCCTGCTGGGTAAGCGGCTGGATTGGCGCAGAAGACTCCATCGTGAGGGTGTCCCGCACGTGAACGACGCCCGGAACGCTCTCCGGGGTATGGTCCGGCTGGACCAGGATACGCAGATGTCCCGAGCGCGCAGCGGCATTCTGGACCGCCTCCACGTCGGCATCGGGGGCGACCTTGACCGGGTGCTGACCCTGGGGGAGGAGGTCTCCGAGAGTGAGGGTCTGAAGATCCAATGCACCGGCCAAGGCTTCATGCTTCTGCGGGTCCAGGGTCCCGGCGGCTGCGGAGTGCTCCACCAGCTGACGAATGGCCGCTGCGTCGTAGCCGCCCACGGCGGCTTGGTCCACGGGGGTGACGCCGCTGAGCGTCACGAGGCGGTTGGCCAGCCGGTTGGCCAGCAACAGCAGGGGGCGAACGGTCCAGACGAAGGCGCGTGCGGGCACGGCCACGGCTTTGGCTGCGGTCTCGGGATGGGCAATGGCCCAGGACTTGGGGGCCATCTCCCCGATGACCAGGTGAAGGAAGGTCACGGCCAGAAGGGACAGGACGAAGGAGGCGGTTCCGGCTGCCGCTGCGGGGATGCCCCAGTCCTCCAGGACGGGGCCGAGCCATGCGTCGACGGCCGGCTTGGTGATCGCTCCCAGGGCGAAGGTGCACAAGGTGATGCCCAACTGGGCTGCGGCGAGCATGAGGGTCAGCTCGTCGACTCCCTTGAGAGCGGCCCGTGCGGCGCGGCTGCGTCCTGCCTCGGCCTCCAGCCGGTGCCGGCGGGCGCCCAGCAGGGAGAACTCCATGATGACGAAGATCGCGCTGAGCACGATCAGCGCTGTGGTCACGAGCATGACGATCAGTGGACCGTGCATCATCGCTCCTCGTCCGTGGTGGCGTCGGGCTGGGCCTCGTGGGCGGCATGGCTGCCGGCGGTGTCAGAGCGGGGCACCTCGATGAGGTGGATCCGCAGTCGAGCCGGGACCCTGCGTTGGATGGAGAGGACCTCGACCTGCAGGTGGCGGTCGTAGACCTCCTCAGCCCCGAAGTCTCGTGGGTCCTCGGGCAGGTCGATCCTGATGACCTCGCCTTCCCGGGGCAGACGGCCCAGAGCGTCGATGATCAGACCGGCGGCGGACTCGGCCTCGGTCACGGGCAGGGGGTGCCCGACGAGGCGCTCGAGCTCGTCCAGGTGGGCCTCTGCGCTCAGGACCCAGGAGTGCAGGCCTGTGGCGGTGATCTCCTCCTGGGGGTGCAGGTCGTGCTCGTCCGTGAGCTCGCCCACGAGCTCCTCCGCGAGGTCTTCCACTGTGAGCACGCCGACGAAGCCGCCGAACTCGTCCACGATGCACGCCATCTGCTGCCCTGAGCCGTCGAGCTCCCGGGCTGCGTCGGGCAGGGACATCATCGTGGGCAGCACCAGTGCAGGGCGCATCAGGGCGGACACGGGGGTGTCCGGGGCCATCCGGGTCTCACCGAGCAGGTCGGTGAGGTGGACTACCCCGAGCGGTTCGTGTTCGTTCGAGATCACCGGGTAGCGGGTGTGGCCGGTGGCCATCAGGTCGCGCACCTGAGCCAGGGAGGTCTGGGGCTGAACCTCGTCCACACGCGAGCGGGGCACCATCGCGTGCTGCACGTCCTGGTCTGGGAAGTCCAGCACCCGGTCGATCAGGACGGAGACCTCCGCGGGCAAGGATCCGGAAGCTCTGGAGTCCAGGGCAATGCGGTCCAGGTCCTCGGCGGAGGCGGTGCTGTCGACGTCGTGCACTGGCTCGATGCGCAGGAGCTTGAGCAGCACCTCGGCCGCCTTGTCGAAGACCCAGATGAGCCAGCCGAACAGGCCGAGGTAGATCTGTGTGGGCCGGGCCAGAGCGCGGGCCAGGGGCTCGGGGTTGGCGATGGCCAAATTCTTGGGGTACAGCTCGCCGATGATCATCTGCACCAGGGTGGCCACCACCAGTACGCCCAGCGTGGAGATGGCGATGACCACTTCAGAAGGCAGTGCGGTGCCGCCGAGCAACTCGGTCAGGGCCGCACCCACCATCGGCTCTGCCACGTAGCCCACCATGAGGCCTGTGACCGTGATCCCCAGCTGCGCGCCGGAGAGCATGAAGGAGGTGCGGCGAGTGACCTGCAGTGCGCGGGCGGCGGCGCGGTCGCCGGCCTTGGCGGCGGTCTGCAGGCGGACGCGGTCTACAGACATGTACGCGAATTCCTGGGCCACGAAGAAGCCGTTGGCGGCGATGATCGCCAGGATGATGAGGGATCCGAGGATCAGTGTCAGGACTGGATCCATGCCTGAGTCACCTCCCCACGAGGTGCAGGCGACCCCGCCAGCTGCGGGGTGGGGTGGGGGTGACGCTCGGACTGTCACCAGGGCAGGCGGCTGGGCCGTCGCTCATGTATTCAGGGGCTCCATAAGGGGTCGAATGAATAATGGCGGCACATTACCACCGGTAACCGGTCGCAGGGCAAGGTGGGGTGTGGCCTCGCCGCCGACATCGGGCATCTGCCCGCCAGGATGTCCAGCCGGGTATACCCCTTTACACGCCCCGTCCGCCCACGAGAGCATCACGTCAGAAACGGTCCTGTGGAGTTGATCTTTGTGTGGCGGCATCTTGTGGTCGCTGTCTGGCGCTTGACGCCGTCATGACTGGTCGCCCAGACGCGCGTGGAGGTTGCTACCTCGATTTGCGGGTGGCGTACCAGGCGCCGATGATCACCAGGACCTGCGCTGGGATGCGGAGTGCGACGACGGCGGTCGGGATGCCGAGCTTCTCCGTCGCTTCGGGGTTGCGGAGCTGATCGATCGCAGGGGGAAGAGTTCCGGCGAGCATGATGGTCGCGGCCCAACGAGCGATGGGGTTGAGGGGCGGGATGAGGAAGCTTGCCCCGATCCCGGTGAGGGTGACGGTCGCGGCGCCCTGCACTTGGTCGCCATGTTCGGCGATCTGTTCCGGGATGAGGGCGGTGAAGAATTCGCGGTGAGTGGCTTGGATGATGCCGGCTCCGATGAACAGGGTCCCGAGGCCGGTGCGTAGAACGGTCTGCTTCTTCGACATGGTGTTCTCCTAGTTGTGCTGGTCTACTGCGGTGGTGGTGCCGGTGAGGTAGGTCTGGATCGTCGGGGCGATGTGTGCCACGAGCTCGTCGTGCGACATCGCCGTGATCGGGGGAACTTTCACGATGTAGCGAGCCATCGCGACACCGAGCAGGTGCGATGCGGAGATCGCGATGCGCTGCGTCCGCTCGTCGTCGGCCGCTGACGTCTGGTCACGGAGGCGTGCTCCGAGGATGTCGAGGAGCATGGTCGCGGCGTGCTCGGAGGTCGTCGCGGAGCGGACCAGCGAGAGCAGGATCGCGCGAGTGTCGGGCTCTTCCCACATCCGCAGGTAGCTGTCGGTGATGCGGGCGCCGAGTTGGGCAGGGTCGCCCTCGAGGGCGGCGGCCATCCGCTGCGGGATCGTCGTCCGATCGGCGACGGTGCTGGCGAAGAGAGCTACTTTGTCGCCGAAGAAGTGGCGGATCAGCGCGGGGTCGACCCCGGCGGCACCGGCGATGGCCCGCACGGATGCGCCCTCATAGCCGAGTTCGGCGAACAGTTCCTTCGCGGCGTCGAGGATCGCGTCTCGGGTGCCGCTGTCGCCCGAGCGGCGCCCGCTTGGCCGCTTCCTGGTCGTGTCGTCGTTCACCGGGGTCACCGCGTCAGTGTACTCCACGTCTGAGGATTTCCTCAGGCGTGGAATTAGGTCTAGGGTAGCCGCATCAACCTCGTTCCCACTCTCTGGAGACAGCCTCATGGACAGTGCCATCCCCTCGCCCCCACCGCACACGAAATGGCCCGCTGCCGTACTGATCGGCGTCGTCGCGTCGGTGCTTCTCGCCGTGGTGGTGCTGGCGTTCCTGTGGCCGAGCAAGACCTCCGGCACCCACGACCTGCCGGTCAGCGTCGCCGGTCCCGCCGCATCCGTCACCGCGCTCGAGACGGCGCTGGGGGAGACGGGGACGTTCGACTTCGTCGAGGCCGCCGACCGTGACGAGGCCGTGGCGCAGATCGAGTCGCGCGAGACCTACGGGGCGATCGTCCTCGGCGACAACCCCGCGGATGCGCCGGAGGTGCTGACCGCACCGGCCGGCAGCGCGGTCGCCGCACAGCTGCTCACCGGCGTGGCGACGCAGTTGCAGGCGCAGATGGCGGAGCAGGTCGCCGCCGCCGGCGGAGACGCCTCCACCGTCAAGGTGGCCGTCACCCCGGTTGTGCCCCTGTCTGGCTCCGATCCCACCGGCGCCGGGCTCGCGGCCGCGTCGTTCCCGCTGGCGATCGGCGGCATGCTCGGCGGCGTACTCATCTCCCTGCTCGTCGTCGGGGCGGTGCGCCGCCTTGCCGCGGTCGGTGCTTTCGCCGTGGCTGCGGGGTTGATCCTGGCGTTCATCATGCAGACCTGGTTCCATTACCTGCAGGGCGACTTCTGGCTGAACGCCCTCGCAATGGGATTGACGATGCTCGCGACCTCGGCGTTCATCGTCGGCTGCACCTCCCTGTTCGGCCGGGTCGGCATGGGTATCGGCGCAGTGGTCACGATCTTCATCGGCATCCCGCTCTCCGCGGCCGCGGTCCCGTGGCAGTTCCTCGCCGCCCCGTGGGGGGCGATCGGCCAGTTCCTCGTGCCGGGCGCCTCGAGCACCCTGATCCGTACCCTCAGCTACTTCCCGGACGCCAGCAGCGCACAGCAGTGGTGGACGCTCACCGGTTGGGTTGCGCTCGGCGTGATCCTCGCCCTGGTCGGTCACTTCCGGAGCCGCCCCAGCATGCACGTGCCCGAATCCACCATCGAATAGCCCACCCTCTCGGCGCACGCCGCGCAACCCTCAGACGACCGCACGACCTGAAGGAGACAAACCCATGAAGATCGGAATCCTGGGCACCGGACGTGTCGCAACCACGCTCGGTGAGCGCCTCATCTCCCGCGGACACACCCTCGTCTACGGCTCCCGAGAACCTGCCAGCGGCAGCGCCACTCAGCAAGACGCAGTGTCAGCCTCGGACATCGTGATCACCGCGATCCCCGGCGCCGCGGTGCTCGACACGCTCGATGCTCTCGGCGATGACGCCCTGACCGGGAAGATTCTGCTCGACCCGTCGGTGCCGGTCGGCGCAGACGGGCAACTGCTGTTCCCGGGCGACAGCCTCGCCCGCCGCGTCCAGGAGCGCTTCCCTGCCCTGCGGGTCGTGAAGACCCTGAACACGATGAACACGAGCATGATGACCGACCCTGCCGACACGGTGGCGAACCCGATGGTCTTCGTCTCTGGCGACGACCCCGACGCCAAGGCGACGGTGCGTGAGCTCCTGCATGATCTGGGGTGGTCGGACCAGGACATCCTCGACCTGGGAGGAGTGGAAACAGCGGTCGGCACCGAGCACGCCTTCCACCTGTTCTTTGGAGTCCTGACGGCGCTGCAGTCTCCGCAATTCACTCTGTCCGTAGCCCGATAGACCCACCAGCTCCGGTGGACCGGACTGGCAACACGAAAGGAAGGTCAACTCTTATGCGACTGCAGAACAAGACCGCATTGATCGCTGGCGGCACGGGCGGAATGGGTCGCGCCAGCGCCCGCCTCTTCGCGAAGGAAGGCGGCACCGTGTTCGTCGCCGCCCGGCGCCCCGAGCCCGGCAACAACCTCGTGAAAGAGATCACCGACGCCGGAGGCCGCGCCCACTTCGTCGAACTCGACACCACCAAGCAGGACCAATGGGATGCTGCTGTGTCCGCCATCAAGGCCGAAACAGGAGCGTTGCACGTGCTGCTGAACATCGTCGGCAGCAACGACCTCACCGTCATCCCCCACGTCGACGTCGCCGAGTGGAACCGCATCTTCGAGGTCAACGTCAACGGCACCCTGATCGGCATGCAGGCCTGCGCCCCTCTAATGAAGGACTCCGGGGGCGGATCGATCATCAACATCGGCTCCGTCGCTGGCATCACAGGCACCTTCTCCGCCGCCTACAGCGCCTCAAAATGGGCCCTCGAAGGGCTGTCCCGCTCGGCCGCGTACACGCTCTCCGACTGGGGCATCCGAGTGAACGTCATCCAGCCCGGCTTCATCGAAACCGACATGACCAAACCGATGACCGCGAACCCGCTGATGCACCACCAGTTCAAGAAGACGATGGAGAACACCATCCTCCTTCGCCGGGCAGGCAAGGCTGAAGAGATTGCCACGACCGCGCTGTTCCTCGCCAGCGACGACTCCTCCTACATCACCGGCACCGACATCGTGGTCGACGGCGGCTGGAGCTCCTCCGCCGCCTACCTCGGTAACGAACGCGAACACAACATGCTCGGCCTCCTCGCCAAGAAAGAAAAAATCGAGCACCTCTTCCATCCCGGCTCCTAAACCGTCTCCACGACAGCTGGACGAACCCGGCGCGCGTGCGCAAGCAGCAGCGACCAGCGTCTCCAAAACCAACAGTTTTACGAGACGCCGTGTTTGGCGACCACGGGGCCGGCGCGAGCTGGGTCGACGGGAGGCCGGGAGTGTCTCGCGAAGTCGTCGCACCGCGTTCTGTCTCAGACCTTCCGGTGAAGATGATTTATGAGGCATGATCACGTCATGAGGCTTCTGGGGTACACACGGGTGTCGACGGCGGGGCAGGATCCCGCGCTGCAGCTCGACGCTCTCCTCGCGGCTGGGGTGCAGCGGCGGGATGTGTTCTCGGATGTAACGTCCGGCGCGAAGAGCGCGGCAGAGCGTCCGGGCATGAAGAAGCTCCTGTCCTACGCAGAGCCTGAGGACACGGTCGTGGTGTGGAGGATCGATCGGCTGGGGCGATCTCTGATCGACGTGCTCAATACCGTGAACCTGCTGCGAGACCGCGGCGTGAAGATCCAATCCGTCTCCGATGGGATCGACCCCGAGACCTCGTCGGGACGGCTGATGCTCGGGATGCTGGCAACGCTGGCGGAGTATGAGCGGGAGCTGATCACCGAGCGCGTCAACGCCGGCATCGCCGCGGCCCGGGCCCAGGGAACGAAGTTCGGTCGACCGCCCGTGAACCCCGAGGTCGTAGATCGCAAGCTCGCAATCGCCGCCGAAGAACGGGCGAAGGGGCGCACGGCCGAGGAGGCTGCGCGTCTCGTGGGGTGGTCACGGGCGACGCTCTACCGCCACCAGCGGAACACGGCCGCTCGCGAGAGTGTCAAGCAGGCTTGACATGGACGGGCCGCAGAAGTGGAACATTCTGCGGCTCCACATCGAAGACGGTATCCCCTTAGCGAGCCTTGCGCGCGAGACCGGGATCGGCACACGCACGCTCTCACGCTGGCACTCCGCCTATCGAGCCGGTGGCGTCGCCGCTCTCGAACGGACACCGCGCGCCGACGCCGGCGCACGGCGTACTGCGCCTGAGCTGGTGGTGTTCGTGGAGCACCTGGCACTGACCAGACCACGCCCGAGCATCGCCACACTGCATCGCCTGGCAGCGGCCGAGGCCTCGAGAACAGGCAAGAAGCCCCCGAGCTACGCGACGGTGCGTTCGATCGTGCAGGCACTGGATCCCGGCATGGTGACCCTCGCACTCGAGGGCCCAGCCTCCTACCGGGACCGCCACGAACTCGTGTACCTCCACCGTGCCGAACACCCCAATGCCTTGTGGCAGGCCGACCACACCGAGCTCGACATCCTCATCAAGGACCCCAGCGGGAGACCCTCACGGCCCTGGCTGACCACGATCATGGACGACTACTCGCGGGCGATCTGCGGGTACATGGTCTTCGAGGGAGCCCCTTCAGCGATGAACACCGCACTGGCGCTACGCCAGGCGATCTGGCCCAAGAACGATCCGGCCTGGTCGATGTGCGGCATCCCCGACGCTCTCTACGTCGACCACGGCAGTGACTTCACCAGTCACCATCTCGAATACACGGCGATCGCCTTGAAGATCCGCATCATCCACTCCACCGTCGGCCGGCCCCAAGGCAGAGGCAAGATCGAGCGGTTCTTCCAGACCGTCAACACCGAAGTGCTCGCGACCTTGCCTGGACATCTCACCCCGGGCCACCCTCAGGCTGTGCCCGCCCTGGAGCTGGCCGGATTGGACCGAGCGATCGGGGAGTTTGTCGGCCAGTACAACGAGCGCACGCATGCTGCAATTCGTACGAGCCCGAAAGCGGCCTGGATCGGTGAGGGGTGGATGCCGAGGATGCCCGAGAGCCTCGAGGAGCTCGACGGCCTCCTCTTGCGAGTCTCCAAGCACCGCACGATCCAGCGGGACGGCATCCACTTCCAAGGACAGCGCTACCTCTCACCCACGCTCGCCCCCTTCGTCGGGCGCACCATCACCATCCGTTATGACCCTCGCGACCTCTCCGAGATCCGTGTCTATGACCACGACACCTTCGTGTGCACGGCGATCGATGAAGCCCACCCCAACCAGCGGTACAGCCTCCATGACATAGAGACCGCGCGCCGGGCCCGCCGACGAGAACTCCGCCGGGGCATCAACGACCGCATCCCCGCCGCCAATCGATCCCAGCCAGAACCACCCGCGCCACCACCTCCCGCACAGCGGAAGCGGAAGCAGCTACGGACCTACGAAGAGGACGAGTAGATGAGTCGCGATTTCATCGTCACCAAGGAGCACCGCCGCTTCACCGAGTTCGCAGGCGCCATCCGCAAGGACGTCACCATCGGCATCTGCCATGGGGAGGCAGGCGTCGGCAAGACCCAGTCGGCCCGCAGATACGCCCACTGGGACATGCTCGAGCCCTTCATCCAGGACTGGGGGCCGCGCAGCGATGCCGACCTGAAGCACTACGCGGCCGCCCACCGTTCCCGCACCGTCTTCTACACCCCCGAGGTCCTCCCCAAGCACCGTGACCTCATGCGCGATATCGAGTTCTACCGTGCAAAAGTGGGAATCCTGATCTACGAACACCTCTGCGAGATCGGCAAGATCACGACCACGGTGGTGCCCCGCACCATCGACTTCACCGAACTGATCATCATCGATGAAGCCGAGCGACTCACCCCGACAGCACTCGAGCTCCTACGGGACCTCCACGATCGCCACCACGTCGCCCTGATGTTCATCGGCATGCCCGGCATCGACCAGCGTTTCCGCCACTACCCCCAGCTCTACAGCCGCCTCGGCTTCTCCCACCGCTACCGCGCCCTCGCACAAGAGGAGCTGCTGTTCGTTCTGACTCGTCACTGGAAACGCCTCGGCCGCACCCTCGACCCCGAAGACTTCACCGACGCGCAGGCCATCGCCGCGATCGAACGCATCACCCGCGGCAACTTCCGCCTCCTCGAACGGCTATTCCCTCAGATCGGCCGCGTCCTGAAGATCAACCAACTCGACACCATCACCGACGACGTCATCGAAGCTGCCGCCAGCACCTTGGTCACCGGCTAGCTGTAGGAGGGCATGACGTTGTTGACTCGGGCCGGTGCCAACGAGGTTGGCGGGGCGTCTCCGCAGGAGGTATGAGGCCGATGGTAGTTGTAGTGGTTCACCCACACCGCCAGGGCCTCACGCCGAGCTTGCTCTGAGGTGTAGGGGCGGGCGTAGAGGACCTCATCGACCATCAGCCGGTTGTACCTCTCCACCTTCCCGTTGTGACGCGGGGTGTAGGGTCGGATCCGGTGATGCCGGCCTCCGAGCGAGACCACCTTCCGGGTGAAGTCCGCAGCCCGGTAGTTGTTTCCGTTGTCCGTGATCACCCGGTCCACGGTGATGCCGTGGGCGGCGAAGAACGCCCTCGCCCGGCAGTAGAAGCTCACGGTCGTGGCCGCCCGCTCGTCCTCCAACGCTTCGGTGTAGGCCAGCCGGGTGAACCCGTCGATCGCCGAGTGCAGGTAGGTGTAGCCGACCCGCCGGCCTGCACCACGCTTGGAAGCACGGCCTGCTTCACTTTCACGTCCGTGGGTGCGCCAGCCGCCCCCGTCTGGGATCTTCCCGATCTTCTTCACATCCAGGTGCACCATGTGCCCCGGCTCTCTCGCGGTGATCTTCTGGGGTCGTTGGCGCAGGTCTTCTCCGGCCGGGGTCAGGTCCCGTAGGCGGGAGATCCCGAGTCGGTGCAGCCACCGTCCCACGGTACGAAGACACACCCGGTGGCCCTCGGAGACGAGGTGGTGATGGATGCGCCGTGCGGACCACTTGCGCTCCCGCCGCAGGGCGTGGATCTGGGCGACCAGGACCGGATCGAGCTGGGCAGGTGAACGGTGCGGCCGGCTGGGCAGGTCCTGAAGGCCGGCTTCTCCCTGGGCGCGGTAGCGGGCGACCCAGGTGGCCACCGTGGGCCGGCTCACCCGGAACTCGGCGGCCACGTGTGCCTGCGGGATCCCGTCGTGCAGGTGGCGGTGGACCATCCTGAGTCGGCCAGTGGGGGTCAGGGGTGCGTTAGCGTGAGTCATGAGTGGGTCTTTTCGGGCAGGTGGGTGGTGTAGGAACTTCCATCCTGCGGGAGAGGCCCACTCGTCTCATCTCAGCCCGGTGCCCATGTCAAGAACCTCATGACCCACAACAGCTAGCGCCACCTACTGACTCACAGAAGCACGCCACTTACTGATCAAGTCCACAGAAACGGTCCCAAACCGAGCTGTTGGACAGAAGTGTCGGAGGGTCTGAGACGTGGTGGGACAGACCGTCGGGTGCGTGTGAGGCCACCCCCGTGGGAGTCGGCCGACGCCCCGCACCCACGAACGTCGGCTCACGTCAGGGCGAGCATGGCGACGCGCCGAGGGGACGGGCGCCGAAGCCTTCTCCCGATAGAACGAGCACGTGGCGAGCCGGTGGTTGAGGGGGCCCGGCACCAGGTCTGCGACGAAGGCCCATGAGGATCTCCAGCCCCGGAAGCCAGGCTCCAGCGCTGGGCAGCTCGGCACTGCTGGGCAGCCGAGCCATCTCCACGAGCTGCGCATCACCGGGATCCCGCTCCCATTCCATGCCTTCCACCGCATTGCCCGTGGCCACCCGCCAGCGGGAGAGGATCTTCTGCGCTCGCTGCAACCGGGCGCTCACTCGGTGTGCGGGACGGGATGGGTCGCCTTCATCGTGGTGGGTCATGCTCCAGTTCGCGGGTCCGAGCGCGGGGCTCTGCTCCTCGTCCGGGAAGGGGAGGAGGGCCACGACGGCTACCCCCAGATCCTCTCGCCGCATCATTCCTGTTCCCCGTCGGCGACGTGGGCGCGGCCGCGCCGCCCGCCGGTGACCTCCAGGGCCTGGACCCGAGGCCCGGACGCGTGGACAGTCGACGAGATGGATGTGTGCGTCGCGGAAGAGATCTGGTGCGGTGGGCCCGGGCGGGGTTCGGGGCAGTGATCGACCTGGTGGTGTCTCAGGTGTGCAAGGAGCGGTGTCGTCGCTGGGGTCAGAAACGAGCGTGTCGTGCCCACCTGTCGGAGGTCGCCCGGGCCATGCGTGCGGACCGGACGGGCACGTTCAGCCCGTCATCCCCACGTCCACGGCCGCCTCGCGCGCGTGCCCCGATGGGAGTGAAGGAACGTGCAGACATGGGAGGGGGAGGACGCTGAGCGGCCGGCACGTCCCACGTGGGCCCGTAGGTGCAGCGCGTGGCGAAGACCCCGCCGTCCCGTACGTCACAATGACCGACTCCGGTCTGGGCTGGAGGGGCAGGGTCGCTAGGGTGGTCCCGTGAAGACCTTCGACGAGCTGTACGCGGAACTGACGCGCAAGGTGCAGGAGCGCCCCGAGGGCTCCGGCACCGTGGCCCAGATCGACGCCGGCGTCCATGCGATCGGCAAGAAGGTCGTCGAGGAGGCGGCCGAGGTCTGGATGGCCGCCGAGTACGAGTCGGATGAGGCCGCCGCCGAGGAGATCTCGCAGCTGCTGTACCACGTGCAGACCATGATGATCGCCCGCGGCATCAGCCTCGAGGACGTCTACCGCCACCTCTGAGGCCGCCGGCCCCGTTCCCCGCCCGCCCCACCGCACCCCGAGGAGACCGACGCGTGCTGCGCATCGCCGTGCCCAACAAGGGCGCCCTGTCCGAGTCCGCCCGCGAGATCCTGACCGAGGCCGGCTACCGGCAACGCCGGGACTCCCGCGAGCTCGTCCTCGTGGACCCCGAGAACAACGTCGAGTTCTTCTACCTGCGTCCCCGGGACATCGCCGTCTACGTCGGCCAGGGCACCCTCGACGTCGGCCTGACCGGCCGCGACCTGTTCTGCGACGCGCAGGTGGGGGACACCGCCGAGGAGATCATGGCGCTCGGCTTCGGCCGCTCCGTGTTCCGTCTCGCTGCCCCCGTCGGCTCCTTCACCTCCGCCGAGCAGCTCGCCGGCAAGCGCATCGCCACGAGCTACGACGGCCTGCTCTCCGACTACCTGGCCCGCACCGGCCTGGACGCCACGGTGGTCCACCTCGACGGCGCCGTGGAGTCCTCCGTCAAGCTCGGCGTGGCGGACGCGATCGCCGACGTCGTGGAGACCGGCAGCACTCTGCGCGCCGCCGGCATGGAGGTCTTCGGCGAGCCCATCCTCGACTCGGAGGCCGTGCTGATCGGCCGCGCAGGGGAGCGCCCCGAGGGCCTCGACGTGTTGCTGCGCCGCCTCAAGGGCGTGCTCGTGGCCCGCCGCTGGGTCATGATCGACTACGACATCCGCCGTGACCTGCTGGAGGCGGCCACCGCGGTCACCCCGGGGCTGGAGTCACCGACGGTCTCCCCGCTGCGGGACGAGACGATGGTCGCCGTGCGCTCCATGGTCCGCAAGCCGGACGCCAACCGCGTCATGGACGAGCTGTACGCCCTGGGCGCCCGCGGCATCCTGATCTCCGCGATCCACGCGATCCGCCTCTGACGGCCCGCGCCGTCCCGCCCGAGCCCCCCGAGACGAAGGAGCCGACGTGAGCCTCGCCGTGCGTGTCATCCCCTGCCTGGACGTGGACGCCGGGCGCGTGGTCAAGGGCGTGAACTTCGAGAACCTGAGGGACGCGGGCGACCCGGTCGAGCTCGCTCGCCGCTACAACGCCGCGGGCGCCGACGAGATCACGTTCCTCGACGTCACCGCCTCCACCTCGGACCGCGCCACGACCTACGACGTCGTGACCCGCACGGCAGAGGAGGTCTTCATCCCGCTGACCGTGGGCGGCGGCGTGCGCACCGTCGAGGACGTGGACCGGCTGCTGCGCACGGGGGCGGACAAGGTCTCCGTCAACACCGCGGCCGTGGCCCGGCCCGAGGTGATCACGGAGATCACCCGGCGCTTCGGGTCCCAGGTCCTCGTGCTCTCCCTCGACGCCCGGCGCACGGAGGACCCGGGATGCGCTTCCGGCTATGAGGTCACCACCCACGGCGGCCGCCGGGGCACCGGCATCGACACCGTCGCCTGGTGCCGGGAGGCCTCCGAGCGCGGGGTGGGGGAGATCCTGCTCAACTCGATCGACGCGGACGGCACCCGCGAGGGCTTCGACCTGGAGATGATCCGGGACGTGCGCGCCGTGACGCGGGTGCCGCTGATCGCCTCCGGCGGCGCCGGCGAGCCCGAGCACTTCCCGCCCGCCGTCGCGGCCGGTGCGGACGCGGTGCTCGCCGCCTCCCTGTTCCACTTCGGCCCGGACGACATGCTCGCCCGCGTCAAGGACGCCCTGCGGCAGGCGGGGCACCCCGTCCGCTGACCCCGGCGGCCACGCCCCGCTCCGGCTCCCTAGACTGGACCTCCATGAGCATCTCCCCGCCCGACGACCTCGTGGCCACCGTGACCTTCGACGACCGGGGCCTGGTGCCCGCCATCGCCCAGCAGGAGGGCACCGGCGAGGTGCTCATGATGGCGTGGATGAACGAGGAGTCCCTGCGCGCGACGCTCGAGACCGGCTGGGCCACCTACTGGTCCCGCTCGCGCGGCGAGCTGTGGCGCAAGGGGGAGACCTCGGGCCACCTGCAGCGGGTGCGCGCGGTCCACGCGGACTGCGACGGCGACACCCTGCTGCTCACCGTGGACCAGACCGGCCCCGCCTGCCACACGGGCACCCGCACCTGCTTCACCGGCCGCGAGATCGTCATGCCGGCGGCCGCCGTCGACCCCGAGGAGGCCGCCCGATGACCGCCGCCACCACTCCCTCCCGTGCGGAGTTCCTGCGTCTGGCGGACACCGCCCGCGTGATCCCCGTGGTCCGCACGGTGCTGGCGGACGGCCTCACGCCGCTGGCGATCCATCGGCGCCTGGCCGGCTCCCGCCCCGGCACCTTCCTGATGGAGTCCGCCACCCCGGGCGCGGCGTGGTCCCGGTACAGCTTCATCGGGGCCGGCTCATCCGTCACCCTGACCTCGCGGGACGGCGAGGCGCACTGGCAGGGCACCCCGCCCGAGGGGCTGCCCACGCAGGGCCGCGCCCTGGACGTGCTCGCGGCATGCCTGCGCCTGCTGCGCACGGACGTGCGCGCCGAGGTCGGAGGCGTTCTGCCGCACCTCGTCTCCGGCATGGCCGGCTTCCTGGGGTGGAACACGGTTCGCGCGTGGGAGCGCCTGCCGCACCCGCCCGAGGACCACCTCGGCCTGCCCGACCTCGCGATGAACCTCGTCACCGACCTGGCCGTGCACGATGCCCTGGACGGCACCGTGACGCTGATCGCCAACGCGGTGAACGGCAACGGCCTGGCCACCGGCGCGGACCGCGCCTACGACGACGCGCTCGCCCGCCTGGATGCCATGGTCGAGCGCCTGGCCGCCCCGGCCGCGGACCCGGTCAGCGACGTCCCGCGCCGCTGGCTCGAGGCGGACGCGGACGAGGTCGCCGCCCAGGCCGAGGACCGGTGGGGTGCCGAAGGCTTCCGCGAGGCCGTCGCGAAGGCCCAGCGGGCGATCCGTGACGGCGACGTGTTCCAGGCCGTCGTCTCCCGCCGCCTCTCGGTCACCACGGACGCCACCGGTCTGGACGTGTACCGCGTCCTGCGCATGGTGAACCCGAGCCCCTACATGTACCTCTTCTCCTTCGAGACCCCGGACGGGGAGCCGTACGAGATCGTGGGCTCCTCGCCCGAGGCGCTCGTCACCGTGCGGGACCGCCGCGTGGTCACCCATCCGATCGCCGGCTCACGGCGGCGCGGGGCCACCGCAGAGGACGACCGCCTCCTCGGCAAGGACCTGCTGGAGGACGAGAAGGAGCGGGCCGAACACCTCATGCTCGTGGACCTCTCCCGCAACGACCTCTCGCGCGTGTGCCGCCCCGGCACCGTCGAGGTCACCCAGTTCATGGAGCTCGAGGCGTTCAGCCACATCCTCCACCTGGTCTCGCACGTGGAGGGCCGCATGCGCGACGACGTCGACGCGCTCGACGTCCTCCGCGCCGCCTTCCCCGCCGGCACGCTGTCCGGCGCCCCGAAGCCCCGCGCCCTGCAGCTGCTGGACGAGTGGGAGCCGACCGAGCGCGGGCCCTACGGCGGCGTCGTCGGCTACTTCGACCTGGCGGGCAACATGGACATGGCGATCAACATCCGCTCGGCCACGCTGCACCGCGGCCAGGCACATGTGCAGGCCGGCGCCGGCATCGTCGCCGACTCCGATCCCGACGCCGAGACCGCCGAGACCGTCACCAAGGCGACGGCGCCGCTGCGGTCCGTGCTGACCGCGGGCGAGCTGGGGCAGGCGTGATGCGCCGCCGCACCGTGGTCCTCGCCGCGCTGGCCGCCGGCGCGCTCGTCCTGCTCACGGCGGGCCGCACGTGGGTGACCGCCACGGGCCTGTCCGGCGGGATCGCCTCCGAGGCGACGACGTCGGGCGGCGCCGCCGCGCCCGTCGCGACGGCCATGGCCCTGGTCGTGATGGCCGGTGCCCTCGCCCTGACCACCGCCCGGCGCCTCGGCGCCGTGATCGTCGGCGTGCTCATGGCGCTGGCCGGGGTCGTGATCGCCTCGACCTCGCTCACCGCCGCCCTGGATCCGGCGACGACGGCGGCCGCCGCGGTCGCCGACGCGACCGGGACCACCGCGCTCGCACAGGACTACGCCGTGACGGCGTGGCCGTGGGTCGCGGCGGCCGGCGGCGTGCTCGCGGCGCTGTGCGGCGTCGCGGCGGCCGTGGCGGGCCGCGGCTGGCGTTCGTCCCGGCGCTACGAGAAGACGCCTGCGGCCTCCGAGCCCGGCCCGGCCGCCGCAGCGGAGCAGCCCGCGCAGTCCGCCCGCGAGGCGGCCCAGCGCCGGCGCGTGGACCAGATGGACGCGTGGGACGAGCTGTCCCGTGGCAACGACCCCACCTGAGCGCCCGTCTCTCGGCGCGCCCCACACCGCCCGGGTCGTCCCGGGTCACGCGGGCCCGGCCCCGTGCCCGCATGGCACAATGAGGGACAGTCGTCATGTACACCACGCACCAGTGAGGGACAGCCATGAGCCACACCGCGCACACCGAGCCCACCACCCGTCGCGCCGCCCGCCGCGGCGCCGTCGAGGACGTCGTCGTCACCGAGGACGGCCGGGTGCTCAACGACCCGACCCACCTCGAGCTGCCGGGCCACGGCAACTCGCCCGGCGCGTGGGCCATGGTGGCGCTCGTGCTCGTCGGCTTCGTGGCCGGCTGCGTCGGCCTGCTCGCCGACTGGAGCGTCGTCGTGTGGATCGGCCTGGCCCTGATGGCCGTGGGCGTCGTCGTGGGCATCGTCGCCGGCAAGGCCGGCGCGGGTCGCGGCCAGCACGGTCACTGATCCGCGTGTCCGTCCTCCAGGAGATCATCGACGGCGTCCGCGAGGACCTCGAGCCTCGTCGGCGTGCCGTGCCCGAGGCGCGCCTGGCCGAGCTGGTGGCCGCCGCCCCCGCGCCGCGTGACGCCCACGCGGCCCTGCACGGCGGACGCACCGACCCGGCGGGGATCCGGGTGATCTCCGAGGTGAAGCGGGCGAGCCCCTCCAAGGGCGCGCTCGCCGAGATCCCCGAGCCGGCCACCCTGGCCCGCGCGTACGAGCGCGGCGGCGCCAGCGCCGTCTCCGTGCTCACCGAGGCCCGCCGCTTCGGCGGCAGCCTGGCCGACCTGGACGCCGTGCGCGCCGCCGTCGATCTGCCGGTCCTGCGCAAGGACTTCACCGTCACCGAGTACCAGATCCACGAGGCCCGCGCCCACGGGGCCGACCTCGTCCTGCTGATCGTGGCCGCCCTCGACGACGCCGAGCTGGCCGGCTTCCTGCAGCTCACGGAGTCCCTGGGCATGCACGCCCTCGTGGAGGCCCACACGCCCGAGGAGATCGAGCGCGGCGTCGCCGCCGGCGCCCGCATCCTCGGCGTCAACGTGCGCAACCTCAAGACCCTGGACGTCGACCCGGCCCGCTACGCCGCGCTGGCCGACGGGCTGCCCGAGGACGTCGTCCGGGTCGCCGAGTCGGGCGTCGAGTCCGAGGCGCAGATCAAGGCCTACGCCGCCGCGGGCGCCGACGTCGTGCTCGTGGGCGAGGCCCTCGTGCGCCACGGCGCCCCCGAGGAGGCGCTGCGCGCGTTCCGCGCCGCGTCCCTCACCGTCCGCTGACCGAACCAGACCCGAGGAGCGTGGTCACCATGAGCGCCGACCGTCCGAGCACCGAGCCCGCGATCGAGTTCGAGGGGCCCTATCAGGGTCAGGCCGGGCCCTACTTCGGCGACTACGGCGGGCAGTGGATGCCCGAGTCCCTCATGGCCGCGCTGCAGGAGCTCACCCGCACCTACGAGGAGGCACGGCAGGACCCCGCCTTCGAGGCCGAGCTGCGGACCCTGTTCCGGGACTACGTGAACCGGCCCTCCCTGTTGAGCGAGGTGCCGCGGTTCGCCGCGGACACCCCCGGCGTGCGTATCTTCCTCAAGCGCGAGGACCTCAACCACACCGGCTCGCACAAGATCAACAACGTGATCGGCCAGGCGCTGCTCGCCCGCCGCATGGGCAAGACGCGCCTGATCGCGGAGACCGGCGCCGGCCAGCACGGCGTGGCCACGGCGACGGCGGCCGCGCTGTTCGGCATGGAGTGCACCGTGTACATGGGGGAGGAGGACACCCGTCGCCAGGCCCTGAACGTGGCGCGCATGCAGATGCTCGGCGCCGAGGTGGTGCCCGTGGCGATCGGCGCCCGCACCCTGAAGGACGCGATCAACGAGGCCCTGCGGGACTGGGTCGCCTCCGTGGACACCACGCACTACCTGATGGGCACGGTCACGGGCCCGCACCCGTTCCCCGCCATGGTGCGCTACTTCCACTCCGTGATCGGCGAGGAGGCCCGCGAACAGATCCTGGCGCAGGCCGGCCGCCTGCCGGACGCCGTCGCGGCGTGCGTGGGTGGCGGGTCCAACGCGATGGGCCTGTTCCACGGCTTCCTCGACGACCCTGAGGTGGAGCTCTACGGCTTCGAGGCCGGGGGCGAGGGCCTCGAGACCGGCCGCCACGCCGCGTCCATCACGCTCGGACGCACCGGCGTGCTGCACGGCGCCCGCACGTACCTGATGCAGGACGAGGACGGGCAGACGATCGACTCCCACTCGATCTCCGCCGGCCTGGACTACCCGGCCGTCGGCCCGGAGCACGCCTTCCTGCACGACACGGGCCGCGCCGTCTACGAGCCGGTCTCGGACACCGAGTGCATGGACGCCTTCCTCCGGCTCACGCGCACCGAGGGCATCACGCCCGCCATCGAGTCGGCCCACGCCCTGGCCGGCGCGCTGCGCCTGGCCCGCCGCTGGGCGGACGAGGGCCTCGTGGGGCCGGACGCCCCGGAGGGGGAGGAGCGGATCATCATCGTGAACCTCTCCGGCCGCGGGGACAAGGACGTCGCCACCGCGGCGGCCTGGTTCGGCCTCGGCACGGCCGCGGAGGAGAAGGACCCGCTCGAGGAGATGACCCCCGGAGAGGAGCAGTGACCGGCATGACCGTGCACTCCAAGACCGCCGCGGCCCTGGACGCCGCGAAGGCGGCCGGCCGCACCGGCCTCGTCGCCTTCCTGCCGGCCGGCTACCCGTCCGTGGACGAGTGCGTCGAGGCCGTCGTCGCCGCCGCGGAGAACGGCGCCGACGTCATCGAGCTGGGCCTGCCCTACACGGACCCCGTGATGGACGGCCCCGTGATCCAGGACGCGACCCAGGCGGCGCTGCAGGCCGGTTTCCGCGTGGCCGACGTCTTCGACATCATCCGACGGGTGACCCAGCGCACCGACGCCGCGGTGCTGGTGATGACCTATTGGAACCTCGTGGACCGCATGGGCGTCGACGAGTTCGCGCGCCGCCTCGCGGAGGCCGGGGGCGCCGGTCTCGTCACCCCCGACCTCGTGCCCGAGGAGGCCGGCGCCTGGATGGAGGCCTCGGACCGTCACGGCCTGGACCGCGTGTTCCTCACCGCGCCCTCGTCCACGGACGAGCGGGTGCGCCTCACCGTCGACTCCTCCCGCGGCTTCGTGTACGCCGTGTCGGTCATGGGCGTCACCGGCACCCGCGACGCGGTGTCCACCGTCGCCGAGACCGTGGTCCGCCGGGCTCAGGATGCCGGGGCGGAGCACGTGTGCGTCGGCCTCGGCGTCTCCCAGGCGGCGCACGTCCGCGAGATCGGCGCCTACGCCGACGGCGCGATCGTCGGCACGGCCCTGGTGCGCGCGCTGACGGACGGCGGGCCGCAGGCCGTGGGCACGCTGACCCGCGAGCTCGCCGCCGGCACGGTCCGAGAGGGCTGAGGGTGACCGCCGCCCTGGCCCCGCTCGCCGCCTTCCCCGCCCCCGGGTGGGACGGGTTCCAGCTGGGCCCGGTGAAGATCCACGCGTACGCGCTGTGCATCATCCTGGGCATCGTCCTGGCGCTGTGGCTCGCCGAGCGTCGGTGGCGCGCCCGCGGCGGCCCCGAGGACCGTGTGCTCGACATCGCCCTGTGGGCCATCCCGTTCGGCTTCGTGGGCGGTCGGCTCTACCACGTGTTCTCCTCACCGGACCGGTACTTCGGGCCCGGCTTCGACGGCACGGGCGACCCGATCCAGATCCTGTACGTGTGGAACGGTGGACTGGGCATCTGGGGCGCGATCGCCCTCGGCGCCGTGGGCGCGTGGATCGCGTGCCGCCGCTACGGGCTGCGGCTGACGGCCTTCGGCGACGTCGTCGCGCCGGGCATCCTGCTGGCCCAGGCCATCGGCCGGTGGGGCAACTGGTTCAACCAGGAGCTCTTCGGCGGCCCGACGACCCTGCCCTGGGGGCTCGAGGTCGACCCGGCCAGCCCGAACTTCCCGGCCGGCTACGCCCCGGACACGCTGTTCCACCCCACGTTCCTCTACGAGTGCCTGTGGAACCTGGCCGGGGTCGCGCTGCTGCTCCTCGTGGACCGCGCGCTGCACCTGCGCCACGGCCTCATGCTGTGGTCCTACGTCGCCTGGTACACCGCGGGCCGCACGTGGATCGAGATGCTGCGCATCGACGACGCCGAGATGGTCACGCTCTTCGGCGTCACCCAGCGGCTCAACGTGTGGACGTCCCTGCTGGTGTTCGTCATCGCCCTCGCGTTCATCGTCGGGATCCTGCTGCGCCATCGCGGCGCGGCCGCCGGCCCCCACGCCCACCAGAGCGTGTGGCGCGCCGGACACGCCCCCGAGGGCGACGACGGCGCCGCCGTCGCCGCGGGCCGCTCCGGGTCCCACGCCGTGGGCGCGGCGGAGGACGACGCCGTCCGGCGCTGACCCGCTCCCCGGCGCGCCCGCGAGGGGCGCCCGGGGCCCCGGTGTCCCACATGGTGGACATTCGGCGTGTCACAGAACGTCCGGTTCCGCACAGTGGGACGTCGCGCCCGGTAGCGTCTCTTCCACCTCGGGGCCGTCGGCCCCGAGCGTCGGGGCCAGCGCCGTCCCCGTCCGAGCCCCTGCTCTCCGGAAAGGACGGCACCATGCCCGTGGCATCCTCGCCCGCCTCGGCCCCCCGCGCGGGGGGACCGGTGGATCCCTTCGTCCGCTATGCGGACGTCCCCGCCGCCCAGGGCCTCTACGACCCGTCCCGGGAGACCGAGAACTGCGGCCTCGCCGTCATCGCCACCCTGCGGGGCACCCCGGGCCACGACATCGTCCAGCACGCGCTGACCGCCCTGCGCGCGCTCGAGCACCGCGGGGCGGTGGGCGCCGACGAGGGCACCGGCGACGGCGCCGGCCTGCTGACCCAGATCCCCGACGAGCTGTTCCGTGCCGTCGTCGACGCCGAGCTGCCCCCCGTGGGCGAGTACGTCGCCGGCACCGCCTTCCTGCCGCCCGTCGACGGCGAGCGCGCCGAGGCGAAGGAGGCCGTCGAGCGGCTGGCCGAGGAGGAGGGGCTGCAGGTCCTGGCGTGGCGCGAGGTGCCCACCGACCCCTCGGCCCTGGGCGTCGGCTCCCGGGCGGCCATGCCCGCGTTCGAGCAGCTGTTCCTGTCCCTGGCGGACGGTCAGGACGGCACCGAGCCGGGGCAGTCGCTGGACGTGCGGGCGTGGCGGGTGCGCCGCCGCGCCCAGTCCCGCGCCGGCGTCTATTTCCCCTCGCTCTCGTCCCAGACGATCGTCTACAAGGGCATGCTGACGACGGCCCAGCTGGAGCCGTTCTACCCGGACCTCTCCGACGAGCGGTTCACCACCCGGCTGGGCGTGGTCCACTCGCGGTTCTCCACCAACACCTTCCCCTCGTGGCCGCTGGCCCAGCCGTTCCGCACCATCGCGCACAACGGCGAGATCAACACGGTCAAGGGCAACCGCAACTGGATGCGCGCCCGTCAGGGCCAGCTCAAGCACCCGATGCTCGGCGAGGTCCCCGAGGACCTGTTCCCGCTGATCAGCCCCATCGGCTCGGACTCGGCCTCCTTCGACGAGGTCGCGGAGCTGCTCATGCTCTCCGGGCGCCCGCTCACCCAGGCGATCATGATGATGATCCCGGAGGCGTGGGAGAACCACGCGACCATGGACCCGGCCCGCCGCGCCTTCTACCAGTACCACTCCATGCTCATGGAGCCCTGGGACGGACCGGCCGCCGTCGCCTTCTCCGACGGCACCCAGGTGGGCGCCGTGCTGGACCGCAACGGCCTGCGCCCCGCCCGCTGGTGGGTCACCGACGACGGCCTCGTCGTCCTGGCCTCCGAGGTCGGCGTCGTGCCGATCGAGCCCTCGGCGGTGGTGCGCAAGGGGCGCGTGGCCCCGGGGCGCATGTTCCTCGTGGACACCGAGCAGGGCCGGATCATCGGCGACGACGAGATCAAGGCCGAGGTCGCCTCCGCCCAGCCGTGGGAGGACTGGGTGCGCCAGAACCTCCTGGACCTGGAGTCGCTCCCCGAGCGCGAGCACGTCCGCCACACCTCCGAGTCGATCCTGCAGCGTCAGCGCATCTTCGGGTACACCTCGGAGGAGCTGCGCATCCTCGTCGGGCCGATGGCCCAGACGGGCGCCGAGCCGCTCGGTGCGATGGGCACGGACACGCCCATCGCCGTCCTCGCCAAGCGGCCCCGGCTGCTCTTCGACTACTTCGTGCAGTCCTTCGCCCAGGTGACGAACCCGCCGCTCGACGCGATCCGCGAGGAGCAGGTGACCTCGATGCGCACCGCGATCGGCCCGCAGGGCAACGTGCTCTCCCTCGAGCAGGTGCGCACCCGCCAGGTCGACGTCCCGTTCCCCGTGATCGACAACGACCAGCTGGCCCGCATCCAGCACCTGCGCGACGCCGACGGCACCCGCCTGACCCTCAAGGTGAACGGCGTGTACCGGGTGGCCGGAGGCGTCGAGGAGCTCCGCGCCCAGCTGAAGGCGATCTGCGAGCAGGTCTCGGCCGCCGTCAACCGCGGCGTGGAGTACGTGGTGCTGTCCGACCGCGGCGCCACCGCCCAGTGGGCGCCGATCCCGTCCCTGCTGCTGACCTCCGCCGTGCACCACCACCTGCTGGCCTCGGCCAACCGCACCAAGAGCTCGCTGATCGTCGAGGCGGGCGACGTGCGCGAGGTCCACCATGTGGCCGTCCTGCTCGGCTACGGGGCCTCCGCGGTCAACCCGTACCTGGCCATGGAGTCCGCCGAGGAGCTCGTGCGCACGGGAGAGGTCTCGGGCGTCACCGCCGAGCAGGCCGTGGCGAACCTGATCAAGGCGCTCGGCAAGGGCGTCCAGAAGATCATGTCCAAAATGGGCATCTCCACGGTCGCCTCCTACACCGGCGCCCAGACGTTCGAGGCGCTCGGCCTGTCCCGGCGCTTCGTGGACCGCTACTTCGTGGGCACCACGAGCCCGCTCGACGGCGTGGGCATCGACGTCGTCGCCGCCGAGATCCAGGCGCGCCACGAGTTCGCGTATCCGCCGGACGGCAACGACATCAACCCGTACCGCGAGCTCGAGGTGGGCGGCGAGTACCAGTGGCGGCGCGAGGGCGCGCCGCACCTGTTCAACCCCGAGACCGTGTTCCGCCTCCAGCACTCCACGCGGGAGCGGCGCTACGACGTCTTCAAGGACTACACGCGTCGCGTGGACGACCAGGCGGAGGAGCTCATGACCCTGCGCGGGCTCATGCGCCTGCGCACGGGCGAGCGGCCGCCGGTGCCCGTCTCCGAGGTGGAGCCCGTCGAGTCGATCGTGCGCCGCTTCTCCACCGGCGCGATGTCCTACGGCTCCATCTCGCAGGAGGCGCACGAGACCCTCGCGATCGCCATGAACCGCCTCGGCGCCCGCTCGAACTCGGGCGAGGGCGGCGAGGACCCCGAGCGCCTGCTGGACCCGGAGCGCCGCTCGAAGATCAAGCAGATCGCCTCGGGCCGGTTCGGCGTCACCAGCCTGTACCTGGCCACCGCGACCGACCTGCAGATCAAGATGGCCCAGGGCGCCAAACCCGGCGAGGGCGGCCAGCTGATGGGGACCAAGGTGTACCCGTGGGTCGCCCGCACGCGGCACTCGACCCCGGGCGTCTCCCTGGTGTCGCCGCCGCCGCACCACGACATCTACTCGATCGAGGACCTGGCGCAGCTGATCCACGACCTCAAGCGGGCCAACCCGACCGCGCGGGTCCACGTCAAGCTCGTCTCCGAGTCCGGCGTGGGCACGGTGGCCGCGGGCGTCGCCAAGGCGCGCGCCGACGTCGTGCTCATCTCCGGCCACGACGGCGGAACGGGCGCCTCCCCGCTGAACTCCCTCAAGCACGCGGGCACCCCGTGGGAGATCGGCCTGGCCGAGGCGCAGCAGACGCTCATGCTCAACGGCCTGCGCGAGCGCGTCACCGTCCAGGTGGACGGGCAGCTCAAGACCGGCCGGGACGTCGTGATCGCCGCACTGCTCGGGGCCGAGGAGTTCGGCTTCGCGACCGCCCCGCTCGTGGTCTCCGGCTGCATCATGATGCGCGTGTGCCACCTGGACACGTGCCCCGTGGGCGTGGCCACCCAGAACCCCGAGCTGCGCGCGCGCTTCACGGGCAAGCCCGAGTTCGTCGTCAACTTCTTCGAGTTCATCGCGCAGGAGGTCCGCGAGCTGCTCTCGCAGCTGGGCTTCCGCACGCTCGACGAGGCGATCGGCCACCGCGAGCTGCTCGACGTGGACGCGGCCCTGCACCACTGGAAGTCCGAGGGCCTGGACCTCTCGGGCATCCTCGCGGACCCCTCCGTCGGCCGGCGTCCGGGCCACGAGGACGCGCCCATGCGCCGCACCACCGAGCAGGACCACGACCTCGCCTCCCACATCGACCACCGGTTCATCGCCCGGCTGGGGGACACGCTCACGACGGGCACGCCCGTCGTGATGGACGAGGCCGTCGTGAACACGGACCGGTCCGTGGGCACGCTGCTGGGCTACCACGTCACGAGCACGCGGCTCGCCGACGAGCTGGACGACGACACGATCACCGTGCGCCTGACGGGCGAGGCCGGCCAGTCCCTCGGCGCCTTCCTGCCCGCCGGCGTCACCCTGCGGCTCTCGGGCGACGCCAACGACTACGTCGGCAAGGGCCTGTCGGGGGGACGCGTGATCGTCCGCCCCGACGCCGAGGCCCCGTTCGTGGCCGAGGAGAACACCGTGGCCGGCAACGTGATCGGCTACGGCGCCACCTCGGGCCAGCTGTTCCTGCGCGGCCGCGTGGGGGAGCGGTTCCTCGTGCGCAACTCCGGCGCCACCGCGGTGGCCGAGGGCATCGGCGACCACGGCCTGGAGTACATGACCGGCGGTGAGGCGCTGATCCTCGGCGAGACCGGCCGCAACCTCGCCGCCGGCATGTCCGGCGGGCGGGCCTGGGTGCTGGACCTGGACCGGGAGGACCTGAACCCACTCGCCGTCCGCGAGGACGCCCTGATCCTCGAGGCGCCGTCCGCGCAGGACCGGCTGCGGATCGCCGAGCTGCTGGAGCTGCACCGCGCGGAGACGGGCTCCGCCGTCGCCGCCGCGCTGCTCGCCGACCTGCGGGCCGGCGGGGACGCCGCCGACGCCGCGTGGGACCGCTTCACGACCGTCCTGCCCCGGCAGTACGACCTCGTGCTGCGCACCCGTCAGGCCGCGACGGCCGAGGGACTCGACCCGGACGGGGAGGCCGTCTGGGACCGACTGCTGGAGGTGACCCGTGGCTGATCCGCGCGGATTCCTGAAGAACCGGGAGCGCGTCGAGCGCCCCACGCGTCCGGTGCCGGTGCGCATCATGGACTTCAAGGACGTGTACGTCCGCCAGGACGAGGCGATCGTGCGCACCCAGGCCGGCCGGTGCATGGACTGCGGCATCCCGTTCTGCCACTCCGGGTGCCCGCTGGGCAACCTCATCCCGGAGTGGAACGACCTGGTCCGGCGGGGACGCTGGGACGAGGCCGCCGCGCGACTGCACTCGACCAACAACTTCCCCGAGGTCACCGGGCGGATCTGCCCCGCCCCGTGCGAGGACTCCTGCACCCTGGGCATCAACCAGCCCGCGGTCACCATCAAGCAGACCGAGGTGGCGATCGCGGAGCAGATCTTCGACAACGACTGGCTCGAGCCGGTCGTGCCGGCCCGCCTGAACGGCCACACCGTGGCCGTCGTCGGCTCGGGCCCGGCGGGACTGGCCGCGGCGCAGCAGCTCACCCGCGCCGGCTTCACCGTGGTGGTCTACGAGCGCGACGAGCGCCTCGGCGGCCTGCTGCGGCTGGGCATCCCGGACTTCAAGCTGGAGAAGGACGTCCTGGACCGGCGCCTGGCGCAGATGGAGGCCGAGGGCACCCGGTTCCGCACCGGCGTGGAGATCGGCGTCGACCTGCCCTGGGACCAGCTCAAGGCCCGCTTCGACGCCGTGATCGTGGCGACCGGCGCCCCCGTGGCCCGCGAGCTGCCCGTCCCCGGCCGCGGCCTCGACGGGATCCACCTCGCCATGGACTACCTCGTGCAGTCCAACCGCGCGGTCGCCGGCGACGAGGTCCCGGACCAGATCTCCGCCGAGGGGCGTCACGTGGTGATCCTCGGCGGCGGCGACACTGGCGCGGACTGCATCGGCACCGCGCACCGCCAGGGGGCGGCGTCCGTGACGACGCTGGCGATCGGCCAGCAGCTGCCGGTCGAGCGCCCCGTCCACCAGCCGTGGCCCACGATCCCCAAGGTCCACCAGCAGACCACGGCCGACGCCGAGGGCGGCGCCCGCGCGCACCTTGCCTCCACGGTCGAGTTCCTCGGCGACGAGCACGGCCGCGTGCGCGCCCTGCGCGTGGCGGAGACCGAGTACCGCGAGGACGGCACGCGCGGGCCCAAGGCGGGCACCGAGCGCGAGGTCCAGGCGGACCTGGTGCTGCTGGCGCTGGGCTTCACCGGCATCGAGGAGGGGCTGCTCACGCAGCAGCTCGGCGTGCACGTGACACGCGGGCTCGTGGCCCGGAAGGACGGGTACGAGACCGACGAGCCGGGCGTGTTCGCGTGCGGCGACGCCGGGCGCGGCGCCTCCCTGGTGGTCTGGGCCATCGCCGAGGGGCGTGCGTGCGCGCAGGAGGTCGACGAGTCGCTCGAGCGCTGGTCCCGACTGCCGCACCCCGTGGACCCGGACGACCGCGGCCTCGTCCTCGGCTGAGTCCTCCGTCTCATCTTCCGACGCCACGCGGGCCCGCCCTCCACCGAGGGCGGGCCCGCCCCCTATCGTGGGTCGCATGCGACACGCGAAGATCATCGCCACCTTTGGGCCCGCCACCGACTCCGACGAGACCACCCGCGCCATCATCCGCGCGGGGGCGGACGTCGTCCGCCTCAACATGAGCCACGGCGACCACGCGGTGCATGAGACGTCCTACGAGCGGGTGCGTCGGCTGAGCGTGGAGGAGCGGCGCCCCGTCGCGATCTTCGCCGACCTCCAGGGTCCCAAGATCCGCCTCGGCCGCTTCACCGACGGCCCGCATCTGCTCGAGAGGGGCGATCGGATCACCATCACCACCCGGGACGTACCCGGGACCCGGGAGCTGGTGGGCACCACCCACAAGGGGCTGCCCGGGGACGTCGCCCCCGGTGACGTGCTGCTGGTGGACGACGGCAAGGTGCGCCTGCGCGCCGTCGAGGTCACGGACACGGACGTGCTGGCCGAGGTCGAGGTGCCGGGCATGGTCTCGAACAACAAGGGGATCAACCTGCCCGGCGTGGCGGTGAACGTGCCGGCCCTGTCCGAGAAGGACGAGCGGGACCTGCGCTGGGCGCTGCGCACCGGCGTGGACATGGTGGCGCTGTCCTTCGTGCGGGACGCCGCGGACGTGGACCGGGTGCACGAGATCATGGACGAGGAGGAGCGCCGGGTCCCGGTCATCGCGAAGATCGAGAAGCCCCAGGCGGTGGAGAACCTCGAGGCCATCGTGGACGCGTTCGACGCCGTCATGGTGGCCCGCGGCGACCTCGGCGTGGAGCTGCCGCTCGAGGACGTGCCCGTGGTGCAGAAGCGCGCGGTGGACCTCGCCCGCCGCTGGGCGAAGCCGGTCATCGTGGCCACGCAGGTGCTCGAGTCGATGATCGACAGCCCGCGCCCGACGCGCGCCGAGGCCTCGGACTGCGCCAACGCCGTGCTCGACGGCGCGGACGCCGTCATGCTCTCGGGCGAGACCTCAGTGGGCGCGTATCCGGTCGAGACGGTCCAGACGATGGCCCGGATCATCGAGTCCACCGAGACCCACGGCCTCGAGCTCATCCACCCGCTCGGCTCGCGTCCGCGCACGCGTGGCGGCGCGATCACCCGGGCCGCCGTCGAGGTCGCGAACCAGCTCGAGATCCCGTTCCTCGCCACGTTCACCGAGTCCGGCGACTCGGCCCGTCGGCTCAGCCGCCTGCGGCCGCGTCAGCCGATCTACGCGTTCACCCACCACGAGCACACGCACAACATCCTGTGCCTGACCTGGGGCGTCTACCCGAAGATGGTCCCGTTCCAGGACTCCACCGACAAGATGACCCTCCAGGTCGAGCAGTCGCTCACATCGGAGGGCATCGCCCAGCACGGCGACCTCGTGGTCATCGCCGCCGGGTCCCCTCCCGGGGCCGTGGGCTCCACGAACACGCTGCGCGTGCACCGCGTGGGCGACGACGCCGCGGGCGGCTCGTCCGCGGCGTCGCCGCAGACGCGCGAGCCCGTCGGCTTCTGGCCGGCCCGCTCCCCGCTCTGACGAGCGCGCGGGCGCCGCTCAGCCGACCTGGTCGATGACGGCCTGCGCGACCTCCCGCATGGTCAGGCGCCGGTCCATGGAGGTCTTCTGGATCCAGCGGAAGGACTCGGCCTCGGTCAGGCGCATCCGCTCCTGGAGCAGCGCCTTGGCCCGGTCCACGATCTTGCGGGTCTCCAGGCGGTCGCCCAGGTCCCGCACCTCG
Organism: Micrococcus sp. CS26; assembly: GCF_055522295.1. NCBI lineage: Bacteria > Bacillati > Actinomycetota > Actinomycetes > Micrococcales > Micrococcaceae > Micrococcus > Micrococcus sp. CS26. The sequence continues at coordinate 125,539 of NZ_JBVFVY010000001.1, read as the reverse complement.
GCCTCGAGGCTGCGCAGCTCGTCGAAGCGGGCCACGGCCAGTTCGATCGCGGGGACCAGGTCGGCCTCGGTGAAGGGCTTGACCACGTAGGCCATGGCCCCGGCGGTCCGGGCGCGCTCCACCAGCTCGCGCTGACTGAAGGCGGTCAGCATGACCACGGGGGCGAGCCGTTCCCCGGCGATCTCGCCCGCGGCCGCGATGCCGTCCATCACGGGCATCTTCACGTCCATCACCACGATGTCCGGGCGGTGCTCGCGCACGGCCTCGACGGCGGCGCGGCCGTCGCCGGCCTCGGCGACCACCCGGTATCCCGCCCCGGTGAGCACCTCCACCAGGTCGAGGCGGATCAGGGTCTCGTCCTCGGCGACGACGGCCCGCAGGCCGGTCTCCTCGGGAGGCGTCAGCGTGGACACGGCAGCTCCTTCGTGCGGGCCGGGACGGCGTCGGTGTGGCGCCGCTGGTGGTCCACCAGGCTACCGTGCGCCATGGGCGCGGCGCGGGCGCGGCGGCGGGGACCGCCCGCCGGAAGGCCGGGGACGCCGGGTCGGGGCGCTGATAGGGTGATCGAGTCCCGCCTCCGGGCGGCACTGCCCGAATGGTGAAATCGGTAGACACGCCGCACTCAAAATGCGGTGCCGAGAGGCGTGTGGGTTCGAGTCCCACTTCGGGCACCGTCGGCGCGCGGCCACCCGTCGTGTGCGCCGTGTCCGTGACCGATCGACCCGAGCTGAGTGGTGTCCTGTGCTCCTGACCAGTCTCCTGCTGACCCTCCTCTCGGTGGTGGCGGCCGTTCCGGCCTCCCGCGTGCTGGGCAGGGATGCGGGCTGGGTCCTGGCCGCACCCCTGCTCGCCGCGGCCGGCGTGCTGATCGCGGCGTGGACGGGCGACGTCCGGACGGAGCACCATCCGTGGATCCCCGCGGTCGGGGTGGACCTCGACCTCCGGCTGAACGGCCTGGCCCTGGTGTTCGCCATGATCGTCCTCGTCATCGGCGCCGCGATCCTCGCCTACTCCAGCCGGTACCTCAGTCGGGACCGCACGGAGAGCCGACCCGGCTCCTTCTACCTGCTGATGACCGCGTTCGCGGCGTCGATGCTGCTGCTGGTGCTCGCCGACAACATCGTGGTCCTCTTCGTCGCGTGGGAGTTCACCTCCTTCACCTCCTTCTTCCTCATCGGGCGCTCGGGGGACCATGCCCGCGACCCCGCGATCCGGACCCTGCTCGTGACCGTGGGCGGCGGCCTCGCGCTGCTGGCCGCCGTCGCCCTCATGGCCGTGCGGACCGGCACTGCCTCGCTGTCCGGGGTGTTGGCCTCGGACGTGTGGTCCGAGGCGGGCTTCACCACCACGGTCGCCGTCCTGCTGGCGGTGGCCGCGTTCACCAAGTCCGCCCAGTTCCCGTTCCAGGCGTGGCTGCCGGACTCCATGGTGGCCATCTCCCCGGTCTCCGCCTACCTGCACGCCGCGGCGATGGTCAAGGCCGGCATCTTCCTGCTGCTGGTGTTCAGCCCGGTCCTGGCCGGGAACCCGGTGTGGTCCGCGCTGTTGATCGGCTCGGGCCTCATCACGGCCCTGCTGGGCGCCGTCTCCGCGATCCGTCGCCACGACCTCAAGGGTCTGCTGGCCTACTCCACGATGAGCCAGTTGGGCCTGCTGGTGACCGCCATCGGCATCGGCACCCCCGTCGCGCTTACCGCGGCGATCGTGCACACCGTGGCGCACGCGCTGTTCAAGTCGGCGCTGTTCATGCTGATCGGCGTGGTCGACCACGAGGCCGGCACCCGCGACCTGCGAGAGCTCGCGGCCCGCCACGTGCGCATGCCGGTCACCGGCACGGCGATCGCCGTCGCCGCCCTGTCGATGGCGGGCATCCCGCCGCTGTTCGGCTTCATCTCCAAGGAGGGCCTGGTCGAGGCCGCTCTCGGGACCCCCGGTCCCGCATGGCTCCCCGTCCTCGTCACCGCCGGCATCGCCCTGACCTCCGTGTTCACCGTGGCCTACTCCGGCCGTCTCGTGCTCGGCGCCCTGGGCCTCTGGGGTCCAAGCCCGGACGGGGCCGCCCATTCGTGGCCGACCGGCCGGGAGGACGAGGTCCACGAGGCTCCTGCCACCTTCTGGGGCGTGCCCGTGCTGGCCGCGGCCGCGGGCGTGGCCCTGGGCCTGCTGCCCGGTGTGCTGGACACCCCCGTCTCCTACGCGGCCGAGGCCGCCTCCGGCGCGGAGGTGCACGCGCACCTGGCGCTGTGGCACGGCGTGAACACGGCCCTGCTCGTCTCCGCCGCCATCATCGTGCTCGGTCTGCTGCTGGTGGCCTTGCGCCGCCCGGTGGAGCGCGTGGCCTCCCACGCCGCCCTGCCGTTCTCCGCCCTGGATGCGGTGGACGAGGTTCGGCACCGGCTGATCGGCGTCGGCGCGGTCGTCTCGCGCGCCTCCGGCACCCTGGCTCCCCGCCCCCACCTCCTCATCCCCGCCCTGGTCCTGGGGCTCCTCGCCGTGGCCGGTGTCGCCACGATCGAGGATTTGCCCGCCGTCGTCGGCCAGCCCTCGCGCTGGCACGACTGGGTGCTGGTCGTCCTGGTGGGTGCCGGCGTGATCGCCACCATCCGCGCCAAGACGCGCATCGCCGCCATGGTGGTGGTCGGCGTCGTAGGGTTCGGCATGACCCTGTGGTTCCTCACCCTCGGCGCCGTGGACGTGGCCCTGACCCAGCTGATGGTCGAGGTGCTCACGGTGTGCGTCATGGTGCTGCTGCTGCGCCGCCTGCCCGCCCGCTTCAGCGACGAGCCGACCCCGCGCAGGATGCAGGCGGTCCTCGCCGCCTCCGTCGCCGGCGTCGCCGCGACCCTGGGCGTGCTCGCGTTCACCGGCCGCTCCAGCATGTCGGAGATCGCCCACTTCTACCTGACCCAGAGCTATGCCCAGGCTGGGGGGACCAACGTGGTGAACGTGATCCTCGTGGACTTCCGCGCCGTGGACACGTGGGGCGAGATGACCGTGCTCGGGGCGACGGCGCTGACCATCGCGGCCCTGTTGCTCAACCGTCGGCCGACGCCTCCACAGCCCTCCGCCGTGGACATGCGCTCCCCACTCGCCCACGTGCGCGAGAACCTCGTCCACATCCGGGTGTTCGGCCGTGTCTTCGGCGTGCTGATCATCCTGCTGTCCGCGTTCCTGCTGCTGCGCGGGCACTACGAGCCCGGCGGCGGCTTCATCGCCGCACTGGTCGCCGGTGCCGGCTACGCCCTGCTCTACCTGGCCGCCGACTCGGACACGGCCCCGGAGTTGCGGTGGCCGTACCTGGCCTTCATCGGCTCGGGCATCGCCGTCGGCACCGCGACGGGGATCGTCGGTTACCTCACCGGCAAGGGCTTCCTCGGAGCCGCGGGAGTGAAGGTCCTGGACTACGGGCTCTCCACCACGCTCGCGTTCGACATGGGCGTGTACCTGGCCGTGATCGGCCTGATCGTGGCCGCGTTCTCCCTGCTCGGCCCCGAGCGGCCGGGTGAGGACCCGCTCCGCGCCTCGAGCCGTGACCCCGGCGTCGCGCCGGCGGCCCCGTCCTCCGATCCCTCGGCCCCGACCACCACGACTGCACGAGAGGAGGTCACCCGATGACCGTCGCCCTTACCGTGGGACTTCTGACCTTCGGCGCGTTCTACCTGTTCTCCAAGCGCGAGCTGCTGCGCGTGATCCTCGGCATGGTCCTGCTGGGCCACGCCGCCAACCTGGCCATCATCGCCGCGGGCGGCACCGACCGCCGCGGGCTGCCCTTCGCGGGGACCTCAGACGTCGAGGTGCAGGCCGATGCCCTGCCGCAGGCCTTCGTCCTGACCGCTATCGTGATCGCCTTCGCGATCACCGTGCTGCTGCTCGCGCTGGCCGTCACCGGGCGCGCGGACGACGCGGTGGCCTCGCCGGGGGAGACCCGCGACTCCCTGGAGCAGGCCGCCGCCGACGCACGCTTCCCGCGCGAGGAGCGGCACGCCGCGGCCGGCCGGATCGCGCAGCACTACGCCGGCCAGGGCCCGGAGGTGCGTCGATGAGCGCCGTCCCGCTGGGCCAGCTGCTGCCCCTCTTCGCCGCCGTCCCGCTGCTGTCCGCCGGTCTGCTCGTGCTGGCGGGGGAGCGTCCCCGCCTCCACCGGGCAGTCCTGTTCGCGGTGCTCGGACTCGTCACCACCGGCGGGCTGGCCCTGGGCGTCCACGCCCTCGACGGGTCCGTGCTCGCCACCTCGCTGGGCGGCTGGCCCGGGGGCATCGGGATCGGCTTCGCAGCGGACATGCTGTCCGCCCTGATGCTCGTGCTCACGAGCGCCCTCACGATCGTGGGCGCGGCGTTCGCCTACGGCTCCCGCGTCGCTAACTCCCAGTTCTTCGCCCCGCTGCTCCTGATCCTCATCGGCGGAGTCAACGGCGCCCTGCTGACGGCGGACCTGTTCAACCTGTTCGTGTTCATCGAGGTCATGTTGGTGCCCAGCTACGGCCTCTACGTCCTCTCCGCCAACCGCCGTGAGCCCCTGCGCCGAGTGGACGGGGCGCGGCTGTACGTCACCCTCAACCTGCTAACCTCCACGATCCTCCTGGTCGGCGTCGGCTTCGTCTACGGGCTGACCGGCTCGGTGAACCTCGCGATGCTCGCCGGGTCCGCCGCGGCGGACCCACGCATCGCGATCGCCGCGGGCATGGTGCTGTTCGCACTGTCCATCAAGGCCTCGGTGGCCCCGCTGCACGGCTGGCTGGCCTGGGCGTACTCCTCGACCTCCCCGGCGGTGACGGCCCTCTTCGCCGCCCTGCACACCAAGGTCGCCGTGTACGGGCTCTACCGGATCTACTCCGTCATGTACGACGGCGATGCGCGTCTGCTGCCGCTCATCCTGGTCCTGTCCCTCGCCACCCTCGTGGTGGGTGCGCTCGCCTCGGTCGGTGAGCACGGTGTGCGCGCCGTGTTGTCGTGGCAGATGGTGAGCGGCATCGGCGGCATCCTCGTCGGACTCGGGCTCTCCACGCGCCTGGGTCTCGCGGCGGGCCTGTTCTACCTCGTGCACCACATGGTGGCGATGGGCTGCCTCCTGATGGCGGCCGGCGCGATCGAGGTGCGCTACGGCACCGGCCGTCTCGCGGACCTGCAGGGCCTGGCCCGGCGCGAGCCGCTGATCGCCGTCGCCTTCTTCGTGGGCCTGCTCTCCCTGGTCGGCATCCCGCCCTTCTCCGGGTTCGTGGGCAAGCTCATGCTCGTCAGCGCCGGCCTGGACGCCGGCCGCGGTGTCACCGCTGCGCTGGTGCTGGGCGCCTCCCTGGTGAGCCTGTGGGCTCTGCTGCGGGTGTGGGACGCCTGGTTCTGGGGCGCTCCGACGGCCCCACACGGGCACCGCGAGCGCCTGGCCACCGCGGCCATGCCCATCGTGGGCCGGGCGGGCTCCGTGCCGTCGCCCTCCGGCCGCGGCTCGAGCACCGACCACGAGCGCACCGAGTCGTGGGCCTCGCAGGAAACCCTCGATCCGCCCACGGGCGTGCTGCCGGTGACCGTGGATCCGGACGAGGACGTCACGCGCTCCCGCATCCCAGGCCGGCTGGCCGCCCCCGCCGTCGTCCTAGCTATGGCCACCCTCGCCCTCGGGCTCGGCGGTCAGGCCCTGTGGACCGTCACCGACCTCGCGGCTCAGGGCCTGATGGACCCCAGCAGGTACATCGAGGCGGTGCTCAACCCATGAGCACCGCACTCCCGCAGCCTCCGGAAGGAGACGCCCCCATGCACACCGTCGCCCCCGCCGACGGGACCGTCGACCTGGCGCCCGGCACGGCCTCCGCCGTGTCCTGGCCTTGGCGGTGGCTCGTGTTCTGGTGCTGGTACGCGTGGGCCCTGGTGACCTCTTCGAAGGCGGTCATCAAGGACCTCGTCACCCCCGGCGTCCAGGCGCGCTCGGGCATCGCCCGCGTGCGCAGCAACTGCCGCACGGACGCCGAGGTCACCCTGCTCTCGGCGCTGATCACCCTGACGCCCGGCACGTTGACGCTGGGCACCCGGCGTGCCGGCGCCGTCGGTGACGAGGACGGTGACCCGGACGCGCGGCGCCTGCTCTACGTGCACGGCCTGTACGCTGACGACGCCGACGCCCTGCGCGCGGAGATCCACGACATGGAGGCGCGCATGCTCCACGCGATGCGGAAGACGGGGGTGGCATGATGCCCTTCGCCTACGACTGGTCCCTGGTGGGGATCGACCTGGCCATCGCGCTGCTGACCGTGTCGGCGCTCGTGTCCGCGTACCGGATCGTGGTGGGCCCGCTCGACGCGGACCGCGCGGTCTCGGGCGACCTGCTCACGTTCAGCGTGCTCGGGATGCTCGTGCTGTTCGGCGTCCGGGCGGACAACCCGTGGACGTTCGACTTGGTCCTGATCGCCGCGGTCGTGGCCTTCCTGTCCGGCATGTCCCTGGCCCGCGCGCTCACGCGCGGCAAGCGTTGAGGAGGTCGCACCCGTGGACGTCGTCCTGACCGCCGCCGGCTCCGTGCTCGTGGTGATCGGAGCCCTTGCGTTCGTCACCGCGGGACTCGGTCTGATCCGGTTCCCCGACCCCTACACCCGCGTCTCCGCCGTGGGCACCGCCGGCGGCGTCGGGATGATCCTGATCGTGGTGGGCGCCCTGCTACTGGCCCCGGGGGTGGCCGCGTTCGTGAAGGTGGCCCTGATCCTGGTGCTGCAGCTGGGCTCGGCCTCGGTGGCCACCATGGCCCTGGGCCGCTCGGCCTACCTCACTGGGGTGCCCATGAATCCGGGGCACTACGACGAGCTCGCCGAGGATACCCCCGGCCGCGAGGGTGGCCGAGCGGCCCCGCGCCTTCCGGACATGGACTGAGGCACGGGCCGGCCCGCCCGGGCGGCGTGCCTCAGCGCGCGTCGAGGAGCATGTTCGTCATGCGCACGGTCGAGAGCCGCCGGCCCTGCTCGTCCATCATCACCACCTCATGGGTGACGAGGGTGCCGCCCAGGTGGACGGCGGTCGCGGTGCCGGTCACGAGGCCCGAGCGGACGGCCCGGTGGTGCGTGGCGCTGATCTCGACCCCGACGACGTTGCGGTCCGGCCCGGCGTGGATCTTCGCGGCCATCGAGCCCAGGGACTCGGCGAGGACGAGGTGGGCGCCGCCGTGCAGCAGCCCGACGGGCTGCTCGTTGCCCGCCACGGGCAGCGTGGCGACGGCGCGCTCGGCCGTGAGCTCGAGGAAGCGCAGACCCATCTTCTGGGCGAGGGGGCTGATCGCCGCGCCGCCGAGGGCGGTGACAAGCTCGTGCGTCAGACCGGCCTCGGCGCAGGCCGCCTCCAGCTCGGCGGGGCTCAGCTCGGGGGTGACGCCGGGGCGGTACACGCGCTCGGAGGCGGCGGGGGTGGTCTCGGTGTGCTCACTCATGAGCACTAGGCTGGCACACGCGACCGGCGCGCCCCGCGCCGCGCGCCGAGAGGAGACGTGAGCACCCATGGCGGCAGATCCGACCCCAGAGGCCCCGCAGCGGCTGCTGGTCCTGGACGGACACTCGATGGCGTTCCGCGCGTTCTACGCGCTGCCCGCCGAGAACTTCGCCACGGACACGGGCCAGCACACGAACGCCGTGTACGGCTTCACCGCCATGCTCCTGACCATGATCCGGCAGCAGCGGCCCACGCACGTGGCCGTGGCGTTCGACCTCTCCGGGCCCACGTTCCGCTCCGAGGAGTACGGTGAGTACAAGGCGGGCCGCTCCGAGACGCCCGCGGAGTTCGCGGGCCAGATCGAGCTGACCGTGAAGGTCATGGAGGCCCTGGGCATCCCCACGCTCACGCTGGAGGGCTACGAGGCCGACGACATCGTGGCCACGCTGTCCGCGCGCGCCGAGGAGGCGGGGTGGGAGGCCGTCGTCGTCTCCGGTGACAGGGACGCGTTCCAGCTCATCTCCGAGCGCACCACCGTGCTCTACCCCAAGAAGGGCGTCTCCGACATCCCGCCGATGGACGCGGACGCCGTCATGGCCAAGTACGGGGTCGCCCCCGCCCAGTACCCCGAGCTCGCGGCCCTCGTCGGCGAGGCCGCGGACAACCTGCCCGGCGTCCCCGGCGTCGGTCCCGGGTTCGCCGCGAAATGGCTGAAGCAGTACGGGGACCTCGACGGCGTGCTCGCACACGCGCACGAGATCACGGGCAAGAAGGGGGAGGCGCTGCGCGAGCATCTCGAGGACGTGCGCCGCAACCGCCGCCTCAACGCCCTCGTGCGCGACCTCGACCTGCCGATCGGGCTCGAGGCGATGCGGCTCGAGATGCCCGAGCGCGAGCCCGTGGAGGAGCTGTTCGACGCGCTGCAGTTCAACCGCATCCGGGAGCGCGTGTTCGAGGTGTTCGGCGAGCGGGTGGGCGAGGACGCGCCGCCCCCCGAGGTCGAGGCCGCCCCGGAGTTCACCGAGGCGACGACGGCCGAGGACGTGCGATCCTTCCTCGCCGCCGAGGCCGGCAACCTGCTCGGCGTCCACGTGGACGTCGAGGGCCCGGCCCTGCTGCCCCGCCGCAAGGTGCCCGTGCCCGGCACGTTCGGCACGCCCGTCGGCGTCGCGCTGGTGGGCGAGCACGCGGGCCTGCACGTCACCCTCGACGGCGACGCCCCGGACCCGGCGCTGGTGGCCGCCGTGCGCGAGGCCCTGGGCGAGGGCGGACTGGCCAAGGCCGTGCACGACCTCAAGCGCACGCTCAAGGCGCTGGCCGCGCCCACCGAGGGCGACGGGCTCGGCCCGGACGCGGCCCTGGACGGCGTGGTGGACGACGTGCTGCTCTCGGCCTACCTGATCCAGCCGGACCGGCGGGACACCTCGCTCGAGGCGCTGGCGGAGGCGCATCTGCACACCCCCCTCACCGCCCCGCGCGAGCCCGCGCAGCAGCGGGCGCAGGGGACGTTCGACCTCGACGGCGGGCAGGCCGCCGCCGAACGCGCGGACCGCGCCGCGGACGCCGTGCGGGCCGCCTGGGTGGTGCGCCGTCTCTCCACCCAGTTCACGCCCCAGGTGCTCGACCGCGGGGCCCAGCGGCTGCTGCAAGAGCTCGAGATCCCGCTCTCGCGGCTGCTCGCCCGGATGGAGCTGACCGGCATCGCCGTCGACGTCGACGCCCTGACCGGCCTGCGCGAGGACTTCACCGACGCCGCCGACGCCGCCAAGGAGTCCGCGTGGGCGTCCGTCGCGGAGGAGACCGGCGGGATGCAGGTCAACCTCGGCTCGCCCAAGCAGCTGCAGGAGGTGCTGTTCGAGCGGCTCAACATGCCGCGCACGCGCAAGACGAAGACCGGCTACTCCACGGACGTGGACTCGCTGCAGGACCTGCTCGAGCAGACCCGGCACCCGTTCCTCGAGAACCTGATGGCCCACCGTGACGCCACGAAGCTCCGGCAGACCGTGGAGGGGCTGCTCGAGACCGTCGCCCCGGACGGCCGCATCCACACCACCTACTCGCAGACCGCCGCCGCCACGGGCCGGCTGTCTTCGCTGCACCCGAACCTCCAGAACATCCCGGTGCGCACCGAGGCGGGCCGCCGCATCCGTGAGGTGTTCGTGGCGGACGAGGTGGCCGGCGAGCAGGCCGTGCTGCTCTCGGCCGACTACTCCCAGATCGAGATGCGCATCATGGCGCACCTGTCCGAGGACGAGGGGCTGATCCAGGCCTTCCGCGAGGGCGAGGACCTGCACTCGTTCGTCGGCTCGCAGGTGTTCGGCGTGGACCCGGACGACGTCACCGCCGAGCAGCGCGCCAAGGTGAAGGCGATGAGCTACGGCCTGGCCTACGGGCTGTCCTCCTTCGGGCTGTCCAAGCAGCTGAAGATCTCGGTGGACGAGGCGCGCGGCCTCATGAAGGGCTACTTCGACCGCTTCGGCGGCGTGCGCGACTACCTGCGCGACGTCGTCGCGCAGGCCCGGCAGGACGGGTACACCTCGACGATCGAGGGGCGCCGCCGCTACCTGCCGGACCTCAGCTCGGACAACCGTCAGCTGCGGGACATGGCCGAGCGCGCCGCGCTCAACGCCCCCATCCAGGGCTCGGCCGCGGACATCATCAAGCGCGCGATGCTCGACGTGCAGGCCGGCCTCGAGGAGCACGGGCTGGCCTCGCGCCTGCTGCTGCAGGTCCACGACGAGCTCATCCTCGAGGTCCCGGCCGCCGAGCTCGAGCAGGCCACGGCGCTCCTGAAGGAGCGGATGGGCCGGGCCGCCGAGCTCTCCGTGCCGCTCGACGTGCACGTGGGCCGGGGAAGGAGCTGGCATGACGCCGCGCACTGACGCGCCGGAGGGTCCGTCGCTGCGGCGGCTGGCCGACGCCGCCGAGGCCCGGCTCGGCGAGCACGGCCTCGCGCTGCGCGACCTCGGGGTCCTCGGGCCCGAGGACCCTGCCGCATCGCACTTCGTGGCCGCGGTCGAACGGGGCTTCTACGAGACGGTGCCCACGGGCGCCGCGCTCCGCCAGCAGCTCGAGGCCCACGCGGCCGACGGACGGCGCCGGCTCGGCGTCTACGCGCCGGGGGACGACCCGGCGGCCCGCCGCCCCGCCGCCACCTTCGAGGACTTCGTGCAGCCGCTGACCACGTGGCCCGGCCGCACCGTCGACGCGTGGCTGATCACCGACGTGACCGTCTCGCCGGACGCCCGCCGGCGCGGCGTGCTGCGGGCCATGATGCTCAGGTCCCTCGCGGACGCCCGCGATGCCGGCCTGTGCGCGGCCGCCCTGACCGCGACCGAGGCCGCCATCTACGGCCGCTTCGGCTTCGGGGCCGCCACCCGGTGGCACGCCGTGCGGATCGACGTCTCGGGCGCCCCCCCGTTCACGGGCGCCCCGGCCGGCGGGCGGGTCACGGTCGAGGAGCCGCGGGAGATCCCCGGCCTCGTGGACGAGCTGTACGGGCGGGTGCTGCCGGCCACCCCGGGCTCGGTCCAGCGGACCTCGTTCAGCGTGCCTCGCTGGGAGGACCGCGAGGCGAGTCGGAACGAGGGGCGCGGCTCGGGGCTGTACGCGGCGGTCCACCGCGACGACGACGGGCGGGTCCAGGGCGTCGCGCTGTATCGGTTCGAGGGCTGGGAGAAGGAGCCGCCCACGATCACCGTCACCGCGTTCCTCGCGGCGACCGCCGACGCGCGGCGCGGGCTCGTCCACCACCTGGCCCGACTGGACCTGGTCGAGCGGATCGAGTGGGGCCGCGCGCCCGAGCCCGGTTGGCTCGAGGCGCTCTTCGTCGACGAGCGGCGGGTGAGTCGGCACCGCGGCTCCGACGACCTGTACCTGCGGGTCCTGAACCTGCCCGCCGCCATGGCGGCCCGTGGCTGGGCGGGCGACGGGGAGGTCGTCGTCGCCGTCGAGGACGCGCTCGGCGCGATCGACGGGACGTGGCGGCTCACCGTCCGCCAGGGGCGCGGCGCCGCCGAGCGGTTGGGCCCCGCGGCCGACGCCGTGGGCCTGGGCGCGGGACTCCGGCTCGACGCGGCCCGGTTCTCCGCGCTCTGGCTCGGCGGGCACTCCCGCGGGGCCGGCGCCGCGGTGCTGGCGGAGGCCGGTGTCGTGGCGGAGCTGCGGGCCGGCGCGGCGGAGGCGTTCGACGGGCTTGTGCGACCCAGCCGACCCCTGCACACCCTCGTCGGCTTCTGATACGCTGGACGAGCACATTCGTGCGCGTTTGATACATGTCCATCACGACCCACGCCGGGTGGGGCCCCTCTGGTGCCCGCATGCCGCCCACCGGCGGCATCGATCCCGACGTGACCCCCGATCCCAACGGAGTCCCTCCTACATGACCACCACTTCCAACGCCCCGCAGGTCGCCATCAACGACATCGGCTCTGCCGAGGACCTGCTCGCCGCCATCGACGCGACCATCAAGTACTTCAACGATGGCGACCTCGTCGAGGGCACCGTCGTCAAGGTGGACCGCGACGAGGTCCTGCTCGACATCGGCTACAAGACCGAGGGCGTCATCCCGTCCCGCGAGCTGTCCATCAAGCACGACGTGGACCCGGACGAGGTCGTGGCCGTGGGCGACACCGTCGAGGCCCTGGTCCTCACCAAGGAGGACAAGGAGGGTCGCCTGATCCTCTCGAAGAAGCGCGCCCAGTACGAGCGCGCCTGGGGCGACATCGAGAAGATCAAGGAGGAGGACGGCGTCGTCGAGGGCACCGTCATCGAGGTGGTCAAGGGCGGCCTCATCCTCGACATCGGCCTGCGCGGCTTCCTCCCGGCCTCCCTCGTGGAGATGCGCCGCGTGCGCGACCTGGCCCCCTACATCGGCCAGAAGCTCGAGGCGAAGATCATCGAGCTGGACAAGAACCGCAACAACGTGGTCCTGTCCCGCCGCGCCTGGCTCGAGCAGACCCAGTCCGAGGTCCGCTCCAACTTCCTCCACAAGCTGGAGAAGGGCCAGGTCCGCAACGGCACCGTGTCCTCCATCGTCAACTTCGGCGCCTTCGTGGACCTGGGCGGCGTGGACGGCCTCGTGCACGTCTCCGAGCTGTCCTGGAAGCACATCGACCACCCGTCCGAGGTCGTCGAGGTGGGCCAGGAGGTCACCGTCGAGGTCCTCGAGGTGGACATGGACCGCGAGCGTGTCTCCCTGTCGCTGAAGGCGACCCAGGAGGACCCGTGGCAGCTCTTCGCCCGCACCCACGCCCTCGGCCAGGTCGTGCCGGGCAAGGTCACCAAGCTCGTGCCGTTCGGTGCGTTCGTCCGCGTGGAGGACGGCATCGAGGGCCTCGTGCACATCTCGGAGCTGGCCTCGCGCCACATCGACACCGCCGAGCAGGTCGTGTCGGTCAACGACGAGCTGTTCGTCAAGGTCATCGACATCGACCTCGAGCGTCGCCGCATCTCCCTGTCCCTCAAGCAGGCCAACGAGGGCGTGGACCCCGAGGGCACCGAGTTCGACCCGGCGCTCTACGGCATGGCCGCGGAGTACGACGAGGAGGGCAACTACAAGTACCCCGAGGGCTTCGACGTCGAGACCAACGAGTGGATGGAGGGCTTCGAGACCGAGCGCGCCGCCTGGGAGCAGCAGTACGCCGACGCTCAGGCCCGCTGGGAGGCCCACAAGGAGCAGGTGCGCCGCTCCCTCCAGGAGGAGGCCACCGCCGGCGCCGACGCCGGTGCGGGCCTGGGCGGCTCGTCCTACTCCTCCGAGGCCCCGTCCTCGGACGGAGGCACCCTGGCCTCCGACGAGGCCCTCGCCGCCCTGCGCGAGAAGCTCACCGGCAACTGATCGCCGCGGTGCGTGACCGTCCCTGACGGCCCGCGCCGAGCACCCGACGCCCCGTCCCTCCCTCCGGAGGGGCGGGGCGTCGTCGCGTCCCGGGGGGCTGGCCGTGGGGGAGCGGACGGGACCCGACGGCCGCGCTCAGCGGCGCTCGGAGACCGTCACGGTGAACGTGCGGTCGCGCGCCGTCTGCCGGGTCGGCCCGACGAGGTCCTCCAGCACCGGCCGGTACCGCAGGTGCGAGTTCCAGACGCACCACAGCCGGCCGCCCGGCTCCAGCACCCGCGCCGCGGCCGCCACCAGCCGGTGGGCCACGGAGGGGTCCACGGCGTTGCCGTCGTGGAACGGGGGATTCAGGAGCACGCACTCCTCCGTCCCGTCCGGCCACGTGGCCAGGGCGTCGTCGCGCACGGCCCGGACGCGGTCCGCCACGCGGTTCGCGCGGGCCGTGGCCAGCGTCGAGGCCACCGCCACGGCGGACTGGTCGGTGGCCAGCACGGTGACGTGCGGCCACAGCCGCGCCGCCCCGACCGAGAGCAGCCCGTTGCCGCAGCCCAGGTCCACGACGCGCCCGGGCGGGCGCGGGTCGTCGGCGAGCGAGGCGAGCAGCAGACGGGAGCCCGGGTCGGCGGCGGCACCACCGAAGGCGCCGGCGTGGGCCACCAGATGCAGGCTCCCCACGCCGGGGACGTCGCGGTCGGCCTCCTCCGGTGGCCGGGGGGTCACGCCGGGACGCGGGCCCCGGGCCGTGAGCACGCGCGCCTTGCGGCGGCCCCGTCCGGCGACGACGTCCTCGAAGGCCGCGCCGAGCACCGCGTTCATGCGCGGGCTCATGTGCTTGTCGCGGCCGCCGGCCAGCAGGACCACGCCGGGGTCGGCCGCGGCTGCGACGATCCGGGACAGCCGGTCGAGCTCGTCGAGCGAGCGGGGCAGCGGCAGCAGGACCGTCCGGGCTCCCCGGGCCGCGTCCTCGGGCGTGGCCGTTCGCTCGAGCTCGCCCGCCTCCCCGCCGAGGCGACCGGCGGCGCGCCACGCGGCGAGGTTCGCGTCCAGCGAGCGCTCGGCGGAGGCGTCGTCCTGGTGGATCCGCACGTCGTGGCCGGCCGTGAGCAGGGGCAGGGTCAGCGCGCCGTGCCGGTCCTCCAGGACGGCCACCGGGCCGGGGACGTGCCCGCTCGCGATCCACCCGGCCAGGGTGTCGAGCAGGAGCAGGTCCGCCGCGTCGTGGGCCTGGCGGTCGGGCTCGGTCGGCAGCGGCCACCGATCCAGCGCCGCGAAGTCCACGCCCGCGGTGAGGTCGTCCGGCAGCCCGCCACGGGCGACATCGGGGGTGACCCCCCGGGGCAACGGCTCACTCATGGTCCACCCAGTCCTCTCCGATCCGTTCCGCACGCCCCGCGCCGGCCGTGACGTCCGCGAGCCGCGCCGCGAACGCCGCGCGGGCCTCCTCGGTGTCCGGCACGCCGACCGTCAGGCGGACCGCCGCGGCGCCGTAGCTCGCTTCCAGCACCGACACGCCCGCCGCGCGCAGCTCGTTCTCCCACCGGCCGGCGTCGGTGTGGGGCGCCTCCACCGCGAGCAGGGCCAGCCGGGAGCGGGTGCGCAGCGGGGCGGCGTCGAGTGCCCCGGACACCGAGTCCGAGTAGGCGCGCACCAGGCCCCCGGCGCCCAGCTTGATCCCCCCGAACCAGCGCACGACGACGGCGCACACGTCCGTCAGGTCGGTCCGGCCCGGCGCGGTCTCGCGCTGGAGGACGGCCTCGAGCATGGGGACGCCGGCCGTGCCGGCGGGCTCGCCGTCGTCGCTGGAGCGCATCCGGTCCCGGGCGGGGCCGAGGACGAACGCGCTGCACACGTGCCGCGCGTCGTGGTGCCGGCGCCGCAGGACGGCGACCATCTCGCGCGCCTGCGCCTCGTCCTCGACGCGCCCGAGGTAGGTGAGGAAGCGGCTGCGGCGGATCTCCACCTCCCGTTCCAGCCAGCCGTCGGGGTCGCGGGCGGACGCCGGCAGGACCGTGCAGCGCGCGGTCGGGGCGGGGGCGGGATCGGGCATGACCCCACCCTAGGGGCTGGCCGAGGACGGGCACGCCGTCGAGCCCGGACGTGAGCTTCGGTACAGTGGAAGACCGTGCCACCCGGCACCGGCCCACCGGTGAGCGAGCACGCGTGCCGCCGCGGGCCTCCCACGACCCTGTCCCGGGAGACTCATGACTTCCCCGCTCACTCGCCTGCACGACACGTTGGGGCTCCGCACGAGTCCGGCGATCTTCTTCGGCTCGGCCGCCGCGGTCGTGCTCTTCACCGCCGCGATGGGCCTGTTCCCTGGCCCGGTCCAGGCGGCCTTCGGCGTGGTCTCGAGCTGGCTGCGCTACGACGTCGGCTGGATCTACACCCTCAGCCTGACCCTGCTGGTGGCGTTCCTGTTCATCCTCGCCGTGACCCGGTACGGCCGGGTCAAGCTCGGCGACGACGACGCGGTGCCGGAGTACTCCGGCCTGACCTGGTTCGGCATGATGTTCGCCGCCGGCGTCGGCGCGGTGCTGATGTTCTGGGGCATCGCGGAGCCGATGAACCACTACGCCAACCCGCCCATGGCGGGGACGGAGCCGTTCTCCGACCGCGCGGCCTCGGAGGCCATGGCGATCGCGAACTTCCACTTCGGCATCCACATGTGGGCGATCCTGCTCGTCCCGGGCCTGTGCTTCGGCTACTTCACGTACAAGCGCAAGCTGCCCCCGCGCGTGTCCTCCGCCTTCCAGCCCCTCCTCGGCGATCGCATCCACGGCCCCATCGGCAAGACGATCGACATCATCGCCGTGGTCTCCACCGTGTTCGGCCTCGGCGTGTCCGTGGGCCTGGGCGCCCTGCAGATCAACGCGGGCATGAACTACGTGCTGGGCACCCCCGTGGCCGGCTGGGTCCAGGCGCTCATCCTGGCCGTCGTCACCGCCGTGGGCACGGCCTCCGTGCTGGTCGGCATGGACAAGGGCGTCAAGCGGCTGTCCTACGCCAACATCCTGCTGGCGATCGCCCTGCTCGTGTACGTCCTGATGTGGGCCGTCTCCAGCATGGACGTCATCCGCGGCACCGTGCAGGCGATCGGCGAGTACGCCTCCATGCTGCCCGTGCTCTCCACCTACAACGACACGTACAACTCGGGCCAGTGGTCCGGTGACTGGACCGTCTTCTACTGGGCCTGGACCGTGACGTGGGCGCCCTTCGTGGGGATGTTCTTCGCCCGCATCTCACGCGGCCGCACCATCCGCTCCTTCATCATGGCCGGCCTCGGCCTGCCCACGGCGTTCGTCATCATCTGGATGGGCATCTACGGCTACTCCGCGTTCCAGTCGGACCGCGCCACCGCGCCGGCGCCGGGCCAGGGCGGTGACCTCACGCAGACGATCGTCACCGACGGCAACGTCCAGGCCGCCCTGTTCCAGCACCTGCAGGGCACGCCGCTCTACACGGTGGCCGCGGTCGTGGCGCTCGTGGTCATCACGCTGTTCTTCATCACCTCGATCGACTCGGGCGCGCTCGTGATGGACGCGATGGCCAATGGCCACGAGGATGCCGCGCCCCGCCGCCAGTCCGTGTTCTGGGCCGTGTCCATCGGCGCGGTCTGCGCGGCCATCATCCTCACCGCGGGCGAGAACGGCCTGGCGGCGCTGCAGGAGGTCATCATCGTGATCGGCCTGCCCATCCTGCTCATCACCGTCACGCAGGCCGCACTGCTGCTGCAGGCCCTGCGCGAGGACGCGGGTGCCGCGCGGCCCATGCGGACCCGCCAGTGGAAGCAGGTGCTGCCGGTCGAGGAGTACCGCCGCCGCGCCACCGAGGACGGCGTGGACGTCTCGGACTTCGTGATCCGCCCCGAGTTCGAGGTCGGCACCGAGCCGGAGAACGACACGCACACCCCGAAGACGTGGCACCAGCAGCGCATCGACGCGGCCAAGGCCCTCGTCACCGTCGGCCTGACCGGCGGCATCGCCGCGGGCCGCACCGAGGTCGGCGCGGAGCTCGAGCGGCTGGGCGCCGTCGTCGTGGAGTTCGACGACCTGATGGGGGAGATCCTCGTGCCCGGCAACCCCGTGCTCGAGGAGCTCCGCTCGGTCTTCGGCGAGGACATCGTCCGCGCGGACGGCACCCTGGACGCGCGCACCCTCAACCGGCTCACCACCGAGAGCTCGACCGCCCGGACGCGCATGTACGAGATCGTCTCCCCGGCGGTGCGCGACGAGGCGAACCGCCGGGCCCGCGAGATCGGCGAGGACTCCGTGCTGGTGGTCGACCTGGCCCTGCTGGCCGAGACCGGCTCCGGACAGGACTTCGACCAGGTGCTGGCCGTCTCCGCTCCCGCCGAGGTGCGCGTCGCCCGGCTCATGGAGTCCCACGACATGACCCGCGAGCGGGCCTGGGCCTTCATCGACGAGGAGGCGGCGGACGAGGAGCGGGCCGAGATCGCGGACACCGTGATCGAGAACGACGGCTCGCTCGAGGACCTGCAGGAGGCCGTCCGGGCATACTGGGAGGCCAAGATCCAGCCTCAGCTCGAGGCCGCCCGAGGAGAGCGCGTATGACCGAGACCGACCCGGTGGCCGAACGGCCGCGCGTCCATGTGGGCCTGACCGGCGGGATCGCCGCCGGCAAGTCCGCGGTGGCCCGTGTCCTGCAGGAGCGTGGCGCGCTCCTGGTGGACTCGGACGCCCTCGCCCGGCTGGTCCTCGAGAAGGGCACCGACGGGCTGGCCGCCGTCCAGGACGAGTTCGGGGACCGCGTCGTCACCGCGGACGGTGAGCTCGACCGCGTCGAGATGGCCCGCATCGTCTTCGGGGACGAGGGCGCCCGACAGCGCCTGAACCGCATAGTGCACCCCCGGATCCGGGCTGCGGCCCGGCGCATCGTCGCCGAGGCCGGGCCGGACGCCGTCGTGGTCCAGGACGTGCCGCTGCTGGTGGAGACCGGGCAGGCGGACGCGTTCGACCTCGTGATCGTGGTGGAGGCCCCGCTCGAGGAGCGCCTGCGCCGGATGGTGGAGGACCGCGGCATGAGCCGCGCGGACGCCGAGGCGCGGATCG
Organism: Micrococcus sp. CS26; assembly: GCF_055522295.1. Lineage (NCBI taxonomy): Bacteria > Bacillati > Actinomycetota > Actinomycetes > Micrococcales > Micrococcaceae > Micrococcus > Micrococcus sp. CS26. The sequence continues at coordinate 107,227 of NZ_JBVFVY010000001.1, read as the reverse complement.
CGGCCCAGGCCACGGACGAGCAGCGGCGCGCCGTCGCGGACGTGGTCATCGTCAACGACGCCGACCTCGAGCGGCTCGCGTCCGTGGCGAACCAGGTGTGGGACCGGTTCCTCGCCCCCGGCGCGGCTGAGCCCTCGGCGGACTGACCGCCGGGGTGTCCGGGGCGCGACGTAGGGTTCTGCCATGAGCCTGGCCCAGAAGATCAACCGCGTCGTCGCCCCGTTCGAGGTCATCTCCCCCTACCAGCCCTCCGGTGACCAGCCGAAGGCCATCGCCGAGCTCGCCGAGCGCGTGGAGGCGGGGGAGAAGGACGTCGTCCTGATGGGCGCCACCGGCACGGGCAAGTCGGCGACGACGGCGTGGCTCGTCGAGCGCCTCCAGCGGCCCACGCTGGTGATGGTGCAGAACAAGACGCTCGCGGCGCAGCTGGCCAACGAGTTCCGGGAGCTGCTGCCCAACAACGCGGTCGAGTACTTCGTCTCCTACTACGACTACTACCAGCCCGAGGCGTACGTCCCGCAGACGGACACCTTCATCGAGAAGGACTCCTCCATCAACGAGGAGGTCGAGCGGCTGCGCCACTCGGCCACGAACGCGCTGCTGACCCGGCGGGACGTGATCGTGGTGGCCACCGTCTCCTGCATCTACGGCCTCGGCACGCCCGAGGAGTACATCGAGCAGATGGTCACCCTGCGCCGCGGTGCGGAGATGGACCGGGACGTGCTCCTGCGGCGGTTCGTGCAGATGCAGTACGTGCGCAACGACGTCGACTTCCACCGCGGCACCTTCCGGGTGCGGGGGGACACCGTGGAGATCATCCCCATGTACGAGGAGCTCGCGGTGCGCATCGAGTTCTTCGGGGACGAGATCGAGTCCATCCAGACCCTGCACCCGCTCACCGGCCAGGTGGTGCGCGAGGAGGAGGAGATGTACATCTTCCCGGCCTCGCACTACGTGGCCGGCGACGAGCGCATGGGCCGGGCGATCACCACCATCGAGGACGAGCTGCGGGAGCGGCTGCAGGAGCTGGAGTCCCAGGACAGGCTCCTCGAGGCGCAGCGGCTGCGCATGCGCACCACGTACGACCTCGAGATGATGCAGCAGATGGGCTACTGCAACGGCATCGAGAACTACTCGCGCCACATCGACGGCCGTCCCGCCGGCTCCGCCCCGCACTGCCTGCTGGACTACTTCCCGGACGACTTCCTGCTCGTGGTGGACGAGTCCCACGTGACCATCCCGCAGATCGGCGCGATGTACGAGGGGGACATGTCCCGCAAGCGCACCCTCGTGGAGCACGGCTTCCGCCTGCCCTCGGCCATGGACAACCGCCCGCTGAAGTGGGATGAGTTCCTCGAACGGATCGGGCAGACCGTGTACCTCTCCGCGACGCCGGGCGCCTACGAGCTCGGCCAGGCGGACGGCTACGTCGAGCAGATCATCCGGCCCACCGGGCTGGTGGACCCGCAGGTGGTGGTCAAGCCGACCGAGGGCCAGATCGACGACCTGCTCGAGCAGATCCGGGTGCGCACGGCCAAGGACGAGCGCGTCCTGGTGACCACGCTGACCAAGCGCATGGCCGAGGACCTCACGGACTACCTGCTCGAGGCGGGGGTGAAGGTCGAGTACCTCCACTCGGATGTGGACACGCTGCGCCGCGTGGAGCTGCTGCGGGAGCTGCGCAAGGGCACCTTCGACGTGCTGGTGGGCATCAACCTGCTGCGCGAGGGCCTGGACCTGCCCGAGGTCTCGCTCGTGGCGATCCTGGACGCGGACAAGGAGGGCTTCCTGCGCTCCACCACCTCCCTCATCCAGACCATCGGCCGCGCCGCCCGCAACGTCTCCGGCGAGGTCCACATGTACGCCGACAACGTCACGGACTCCATGCGGCGGGCGATCGACGAGACCGAGCGGCGCCGGGCCGTGCAGATCGCGTACAACGAGGAGCACGGGATCGACCCCCAGCCGCTGCGCAAGCGCATCGCGGACATCACGGACCAGCTGGCCCGGGAGGACGCGGACACCGCCGACTTCCTCAAGGGCATGGGCGGCGTGAAGTCCGGGTTCGACTTCGGCATGGGCCACCGAGGCCTCAGCTCGCTGGACCGGGACGCGACCACAGGGGAGGGCACCGAGGCTCCGGCGGTGGACCCGGCGTCGCTGCCCGCCAAGGACCTGGCCGATCTGATCGAGCAGATGTCGAAGCAGATGCACCAGGCGGCGGCGGACCTGCAGTTCGAGCTCGCCGCCCGCCTGCGCGACGAGGTCGGCGAGCTCAAGAAGGAGCTGCGGCAGATGAAGCGGGAGCAGTGACCACCCGGCATGATGCCGACCCAGGGTGTTATGAAAACACTGATGAATGTCGTCATATCAGTGATAGTGTGACGCCATGAGCGCAGCACCCCCGGTCGCGGCCGTGATCGCGGACATCGTCGGCTCCCGCGCCCTCCCGGACCGGGAGCGCGCGCAGGAGCAGATCCTGGCCGCCTTCGCGGCCGCGGAACAGGACGTCCCGCCGCTGCGCCCCGCCTGGGCCAGCGTCGGCGACGAGTTCCAGGCGCTGCACCGCACCTGGCCGGACGCGCTCCGGCTGACCGTCCGCGTCACGCTCGCCCTGCCCCCGGGCCTCGACCTGCGCTTCGGGATCGGCCTGGGGCAGCGGCGGGCCCTGGACGCCGGCGGAGACGGCATCGAGGACGGCACGGCCTGGTATCGGGCCCGCGAGGCCGTCGAGCGCGCCCACGAGCGGGCCGCCGGCGCCGCGACCGCCTTCCGTGCCGCGGACCCGTCCCTCACCGCCGCCGTGGACGGGCTCGTCCTGCTGCGCGACCACGTCCTCGGTCGGCTCAAGGCCCGCGAACGCCGGATCGCCGCCGCCCTGCTGGGCGGGGCGACCCAGGCGGAGGCCGCACGGGCGGAGCGGATCACGCAGTCCGCGGTGTCGCAGGCCGTCGCGCGGTCCGGGATCGACCGGCTGCTCGAGCTGGACGACGAGCTCGCCGCCGCGGCGACGGAGGTCGCGCCGTGACCGCCCTCGCACTGCTCGCCCTGGGGCTGCACGACCTGCTCGACGCCGTCCTGCCGGGCGCCTGGCCCGCCCCCCGGCGGCGGTGGCTGGCCCGGGCCGGCGCGGCCGTGGCCGCCGCCCTCGCCGCGGTGCTGGTGGCTGTCCTGGCGCCGACCGGCGTGGCCGTCGCGGTGGGCGGCGGCCTGGTGGCCCTCGGCCTGCTGATGGGCTGGACGTGGCTGCACCCGGACCGGCCGCTCGGGGTGGTCGCGGTGGTGGCCGCGGTCGGCCTCGTGGCCGTGCTCGAGTCGACCCTGGCGCCCGCGGGCCTGCGCTCCGCGCCCCCGGCCCTCACGCTGCTGGCGGTGGCGGTGGCGCTGACCGAGACCGGCAACCGGGTCACCCGCGCGGTCCTCGCCCTGGCGGGCCGGCTCGCCGACGGGGGCGACGAGGAGGCGGGGGACGCCGCGGCGGAGCCCACGACCGTGCCGTCCGCCGCGCCCACGGACCCCGCGGCCGACGGCCTGCGCGGCGGTCGCTACATCGGGCCCATGGAGCGACTGCTCATGGTCGTCCTGGGGCTCGCGCAGGCCTATCCGGTGATCGCGGCCCTGATGGCGGCCAAGGGCATCGTGCGCTTCCCGGAGATCTCGGCGGACCGCGGCGCCGGCTCGCGCGCGGAGGAGTTCCTCATCGGCTCCCTCGCCAGCTGGGGCCTGGCCGCCGCCGGCGCCGTCGTCGTCTGGCTCGCCCTCGGCTTGACCGCCCCCGGCGCAGCCTGAGACCGGGCCCACCCGCATCCGCGCGCGGGACCGCACCCGTCTAGACTGGCGCGGCCCCCACGAGCCCTCCATGAAGGAGGCCGGCCTGTGGATCGGGTTCTACGTGGCGCTGGCGCTGGTCTTCGCGGGGCTGCTCTTCGCCCTGGGCGATGCGCAGCACGGCACCGAGTTCCTCGCCGGCTGGGTCACCGAGTACAGCCTCAGCGTGGACAACCTGTTCGTGTTCCTCATCATCATGGCCACGTTCCAGGTGCCCCGCCGCTACCAGCAGGAGGTGCTGATGGTGGGCATCATCATCACGCTGATCGCCCGCGCGGTGTTCATCGCGGTCGGCGCCGTCGCCATCGAGCACCTGACGTGGGTGTTCTACATCTTCGGCGCCTTCCTGCTCTGGACCGCCTGGCAGCAGCTCAAGGACGACGGCGAGGACGAGGAGTCCGAGCCGGGCGTCGTGGCCCGCCTGACCCGCCGCCTCAACGTGGCCCCCGACTACGACGGCAACCGACTGCGCACCACCGTGGACGGCCGGCGCATGTTCACCCCCATGGTGGTCGTGTTCATCACGATCGGCCTGACGGACGTGATGTTCGCGGTGGACTCCATCCCGGCGATCTTCGGCCTCACCCAGAACTGGTTCATCGTCCTGACCGCCAACATCTTCGCCCTCATGGGCCTGCGCCAGCTCTACTTCCTGCTGGGCGGGCTCATGGACCGTCTCGTGTTCCTCAAGCACGGGCTCGCGTTCATCCTCGCCTTCATCGGCGTCAAGCTCGTCTTCCACGCCCTGCACGAGAACGAGCTGCCCTTCATCAACGGCGGCCACCCGGTGACAGCCGTCCCGGAGATCTCCACGTTCGTCTCCCTCGGCGTCATCGTCGGCACCCTGGTGCTGGCCACCGTGGCGTCGCTGACCCGCGGCCCGCACCAGCGGGCCCGACGACGCCCCGCTCCGCCCGCCGCGGGTCGGGGCGTCGTCGTGCGACCGGGTAGACTGACCGGCGACGTAGGGGAGTATCCCGAACACTGTGGACGTCAGCACGCCGCGGCCGCCGAGAGCGCGCCGTCGGCCGGACACAGGGGCCCGGGCCGCGGTCGCGGCGGGCGGAGAGACTTGCGGCACCGTCCCGACCCTTGATGCCGAGAGGTGACCCGTGGAAATCAACGGCCTGACCTGGGGCCTGACGATCGCGCTGATCGTCGGCCTCCTCGCATTCGACTACTTCGCCCATGTCCGCAAGGCGCACACGCCGACGATCCGGGAGGCCGCGATCTGGTCCGGCGTCTACGTCGGCCTCGCGCTCATCTTCGGCCTCGTGTTCTTCGCCTTCGGCGACACCCAGCACGCGGTCGAGTACTACACCGGCTACCTGCTGGAGAAGGCGCTCAGCGTCGACAACCTGTTCGTCTTCCTGGTCATCATGGCCAGCTTCCGCGTGCCCCGCGACTACCAGCAGAAGGTGCTGCTGTTCGGCATCACGTTCGCGCTGATCTCGCGCACCTTGTTCATCCTGCTGGGCGCCGCCGTCATCGCCGCGTGGTCGGACGTGTTCTACCTCTTCGGCCTGTTCCTGCTGATCATCGCCGGCGGCCAGCTCAAGGGCGAGATGTCCGGCGACGCCGAGGGCGCCCAGGACGAGGCGGACAACGTGATGGTCCGCCTCGTCAAGCGGTTCCTGCCCGCCTCCGAGCAGTTCGACGGCGACCGCCTCTTCACGACGGTGGACGGCAAGCGCCTCATGACGCCGATGCTCCTCGTGATGATCGCGATCGGCGCCACGGACATCCTCTTCGCCTTCGACTCCATCCCCGCGATCTTCGGCGTGACCCAGGAGGCGTACATCGTCTTCACCGCCACGGCGTTCTCGCTCATGGGCCTGCGCCAGCTGTACTTCCTGATCGACGGCCTGCTCGACCGCCTCGTCTACCTGGCCTACGGGCTCTCCGCGCTGCTGGCGTTCATCGGCGTGAAGCTGATCCTGCACGCCCTGCACGAGAACAACCTGCCGTTCATCAACGGCGGCGAGAACGTGCCCGTCGTCGAGATCCCCACGACGCTGTCCCTCGTGGTCGTCGTCGTGATCCTGGCGATCACCGTGGCGATCTCCCTGGCCTCGCCGAAGGGCCAGGCCCTGCGGGCGCTGCAGAACGCCGAGAAGTACTCGTACCGGTACTCGAAGCTGCCCGAGGACGCCGACCCGGCCGAGCGCGAGCGCGCCGCCGCCCTGATGGATCGCTGGACGGCCCGGGCCGAGGCCGTGGACCAGCGCTGGCGCGACCAGCTGCTCGAGCACAAGGACGCGTGGTCGGCCATCATCCGCACGGCCCACGAGACCCGGCTCGCCGATCCCCGTGACGACGACGCGCGCGGGGTCTCCGAGCAGATCGTGCGGCAGGACGGGCCCACCGTCTGAGCCGATCACGGCGCCGGGGAGCCCTCCGCCGGCGCCCGGGCCCCCGGGCCGGTCAGTCGACCGGGTCGGGGGCCGTCGTCGTCCCGGCGCCGTCCGGCGCGGTCATCGCCAGGAGCCGCTCGAGGATCGCCGGTCCGTCGTCGGCGATGCCGTCGTGGTGGAAGGCGTCGGTCTCCCACACCTGCAGGCCGCGGACGCGCCGCGCCGTCTCGAGCGAGAGGTCCCGGTCCACGTACACGTCGTCGGCGTAGACCGCGGCGGCCACGGGGACGGTGTTCTGCGCCAGGGCAGCCACGTCGTAGAGCGGGCCCCACTGCGTGCGCTCGGCGAGCAGCCGCGCCGTGCCGGCCAGGGGCCGCAGCCGGGGGTCGACCTCGACGGACCAGGGCATGACGTGTTCGCCCGTGGGCAGCGGGACCGTGGTCGCCTCCGGGTCGAAGTCCGGGTGCTCGGCGAGCATCCGGGACGCCGACCAGCCGGTGTCCGCCCGGCCGCCGGCCAGGTCCGCCGGCTGCGCGTAGATCGCCTCGTGCAGCACGGTGTAGAGCGGGTTGACGAGGCGGTCGTCCTGGTCGGCGACGGCGGCCAGGAACGTCTCGGACAGGCGCGGCGCGGGTCCGGTGCGGTCCACGGCCTCGGCGAGGACCCAGTGCAGGCGGTCCACGCGGGTGTTGCCGCCCAGCAGCATGCCCAGACCCTGGGCCCGTCCCACGGTGAGCGGCCCGCCGCCGGGCAGGGGGATCGGGGCGCCCGCGGCCTCGGCGGCGCGGATCAGCCCCACGGCCTCCGACCACGCGTCGCGGTCGGCCGGGTGCCGGTCGAAGAACTCCTCGGTGCGGGCGCGCATCCGGGCGTAGGTGGCCCGGTAGACCCGGTCGGCGTGGCCGGTGAGCGGGGCGAGGCCGCCGGTCACCAGGCTGCGCTGCAGGCCCTCCGGGTGGAAGGAGAGATAGCTCAGCGTGCAGAACCCGCCGAAGCTCTGGCCCAGTGTGGTCCACGGCCCGGCGCCGAGGGCGAGGCGCAGCATCTCGGCGTCCCGCACGATCGAGGGCGCCCGCAGGTGCACCAGGTGCTCGGCGCGCGCCTCGTCCGTGGCGAAGGCGCCCGGGGCGGTCAGGGTCGCCACAGTGGCCGGGGTCGAACGCCCCGTGCCGCGCTGGTCCAGCAGCAGCACGCGGTGGCTCTCGGCCAGCGCGCCGAGCCAGCCGCTCAGGCGCGCCGGGCGGGGCCCGGCACTGCCGGGGCCACCCTGGAGGTACAGGGCCCAGGGGCGCTCGCCCTCGGGGTCGTCCTTCGCCCGGATCTCGCGGGCGAAGACGGTCAGCGTGCCGCGCCCGTGCGGCCCGACGCCGGTGCCCGCCGCGTCCTGCGCCTCGGCCTCGGCGAGACCCAGCGCGTGGTCGATCGGCACCGAGAACCAGTGGTCCACCGTGACGGTGCCGTCGTAGAGCTCGGTGCGCTCGCCCACGCGGTGGCGGGCCGGCTCGAGGGGAGCGAAGCCGCGCGGGTCGCCCGCCACGGGCCGTCCTGCCGCCCGAGCGTCCCCGGCGCTCACAGGCCCCACCCGGACTCGGGCGCGCCCACGGAGACCACCCGGATCACGGGATGGCCCGCCTCGTCGGAGGCGTCCAGGTCGACCACGGCGTTGATCCCGTGGTCCAGGTCCCCGTCCGGGTCCTTCAGGACCTGCCGCACCGCCCACCAGCGCGGGCCGGCCAGCTCCAGCGGGGCGGCGACGTCGGGGGCCGCGGCCACGCGGAACAGCTCGGGGCCGCGCGCGGCGGGGCCGTCGTCGATGTCCTCGTGGTCGTCGAAGTAGGCGTCGAGGGCGTCGGCCCAGTCGTCGGCGGACAGCTCGCCGGACAGGCGCGCGAGCGCCTCGTCCCGCTCGTCGCCGAACAGGCGCACCCGCTGGAACATCGCGTTGCGGACCATCACCCGGAACACGGGCTCGTTGTCCGTCAGGCGAGGCGGGGCCGGCGGCTCGAGCGCCTCCATGTCCCGGCGCAGCTCGTCGATGTCCCCGGCCACCAGGTCCTCCCACTCCTCCAGGAGGGACGAGTCGGTCTGCTTCACCATCTCGTCGAGCCAGTCCAGCAGCACCTGGAGCTCCTCGGTGCGGGCCGCCTCGGGGACGGTGTGGCGCAGTGCCTTGACCGCGTCCGTGAGGTAGCGCAGCAGCACGCCCTCGGACCGGGCGATCCCGTAGAACCGCACGTAGTCGCCGAAGCCCATGGCCCGCTCGAACATGTCGCGCACCACGGACTTGGGGGTCAGCTCGAACTCCGCGAGCCACGGGGCGTCCTGCCGGTAGAGCTCGAACTGCTGCTCGAGGAGCTCGGCCAGCGGCCGCGGGTGGGTGATCTCGTCGAGGGCCCGCATGCGGTCGTTGTAGTCCATGCCCTCGGCCTTCATGGCGGCCACGGCCTCGCCCTTGGCGTGCTTGACCTGGGCGGAGAGCACCTGGCGCGGCGGGTCGAGGGTCGCCTCGATCACGGAGACCACGTCGAGCGCGTGGTCGGGATCGGCCGGGTCCAGCAGGTCGAGCGCGGCGAGGGCGAAGGGGGAGAGCGGCTGGTTGAGCGCGAAGTCCGGCTGCAGGTCCACCGTGAGGTCCACGGTGCGGCCCTCGGCGTCCGGTTCGGGCAGACGCTCGACGACGCCCGTGGCCAGCAGCTCCCGGAAGATCCCGAGCGCGCGGCGCATGAGCACCGCCTGGCGGGCCGGGGTCTCGTGGGTGCCGCGCAGCAGGCGCCGGACCGCGATGACCGGGTCGCCGGGCCGGTCGAGGATGTTCAGCAGCATGGAGTGCGTGATCCGCATGCGGGAGACCAGCGGCTCCGGCTCGGCGGAGACGAGGCGCTCGAACGTCGCCGGCCCCCACGAGACGAAGCCGGCCGGCGGGGTCTTGCGCTTGCCGGACTTCACGGACTGCTTCATGCGCTTGGCCCGCTCGGCCTCGTCCTTGACGTTCGCGAACTTCGCCGCGGCCTTGCGCTCGGCCGCCTTGTTCTCGATCACGTGCTCGGGTGCCTGGACCACCACGGTGCCGGAGGTGTCGAAGCCGGCCCGGCCCGCCCGGCCGGCGATCTGGTGGAACTCGCGGGCCTGGAGCAGGCGGGTCTTCTCGCCGTCGAACTTGGAGAGCGCGGTGAGCAGCACGGTGCGGATCGGCACGTTGATCCCGACGCCCAGCGTGTCCGTGCCGCAGATGACCTTGAGCAGCCCGTCCTGGGCCAGCTTCTCCACGAGGCGGCGGTACTTGGGCAGCATGCCCGCGTGGTGCACGCCGATGCCCGCCCGGACGAGGCGGTTCAGGGTGTGCCCGAAGCCCGCGGAGAAGCGGAAGCCGGCGATCCGCGCGGCGATCGCCTCCTTCTCCTCCCTGGACGTCACCGAGATCGAGGACAGACCCTGGGCCGTCTCCACGGCGTCCAGCTGCGAGAAGTGCACGATGTACACCGGTGCCTGGTGGGTGCTCACGAACTCCTCGACCTTCTCCTGCAGCGGCACCTCGGACCACTCGAACGTCAGCGGGATGGGGCGCTCCGCGTGGGCGACGACGGCGACCTCGCGCCCGGTGCGCTCGGTCAGGTCCGCCTCGAGGCGGGTCGTGTCGCCGAGGGTGGCCGACATCAGCAGGAACCGGGCCTGCGGCAGCTCGAGGAGGGGCACCTGCCAGGCCCAGCCGCGGGAGGGGTCCGCGTAGTAGTGGAACTCGTCCATCACCACGGTGCCGATCTCCATGCCCGAGCCCTCGCGCAGCGCGCGGTTGGCGAGGATCTCGGCCGTGCAGCAGATGATCGGCGCGTCACCGTTGACGGTGGAGTCACCCGTGACCATGCCCACGTTCTCCGCGCCGAACACGTCCACCAGCGCGAAGAACTTCTCCGAGACGAGCGCCTTGATCGGCGCCGTGTAGTAGGAGACGGCGTCGTGGGCGAGCGCGTCGGCGTGCGCGGCCAGCGCCACCAGGGACTTGCCGGAGCCGGTGGGCGTCGCCAGGATCACGTGCCGGCCCTGGACCAGCTCGAGGGCGGCCTCCTCCTGGGCGGGGTAGAGCGAGATCCCGCGGTCCTCGGTCCAGGCCGCGAAGGCCCCGAAGACGTCGTCGGCGTCCGGGGCCGGCGGGAGCGCGTCGATGCGGTCGGTCAGCGAGGGCGGGTTCGTGGCGGCAGAAGTCATCGCCCCCAGGGTATCGGCCGCTCCGCGCGATACGGTGCCGCCATGAGTCAGATCGCGCCCGAGAGCCCGCACCCGGACACCGACGCCGTCGTGGGGGACGTGACCGGCCGACAGGGCGGGGGGTTCACCTGGGATCCCGCGCAGTACGAGGGCTTCGCCGAACACCGCGCCCGCCCCTTCCACGACCTGGTGGGGCGCGTGCGCGCCGAGGCCCCGCGCGTCGTGGTGGACCTGGGCTGCGGCCCGGGGACCCTGACCCGGACGCTGGCCGAGCGCTGGCCGGACGCCGAGGTGATCGGTCTGGACGACTCGCCCGCCATGCTGGAGCGGGCCCGGGAGCAGGCGGCCCGCACGGGCGCCCCCGCCAACCTGCGCTTCGAGGCGGTCGACGCCTCGCAGTGGCGCCCGTCGGGGGCGACGGACGTCGTGGTGTCCAACGCGATGCTCCAGTGGATCCCGACGCACCGTCGCCTGATCCGGCGCTGGCTCGGGGACCTCACGCCGGGGGCGTGGTTCGCGGCGCAGATCCCGCGGCCCTACGAGCAGCCCTCCCACGCGGCGATCGTGGCGCTGGCGGAGGACCCGGCCTTCTCCGAGCCGCTGCACGGGGTGGCGACGACCCGCACCGTGGCGCCGCCCGAGGAGTACACGCGGCTATTCCTCGAGGCGGGGTGGTCCCCGGTCGTCTGGGAGACGGAGTACCAGCAGGTGCTGACGGGCGAGGACCCGGTGTTCCGGTGGACCTCCGGCGCGGCCCTGCGACCGAGCCTGCAGGCCCTGGCCCGCTGGGACGCCGAGGAGGGCGCCGCCGAGGGCGCCGGGCTGCTCGAGGCGTTCGTGGACCGGTACCGCGCCGCCATGCGCGAGGCGTACCCGCCGGTGCCCGGTGTCACGGCCGACGACGGCGGCCCGGTCACGATCTTCCCGGCCCGGCGCCTGTTCATGGCGGGGCAGAAGCCGGCCTGACGCTGGGCCCGGGACCGCCCGGGCGCACCGTCACCAGCTGCGCTCGGCCCACTCCGGCAGGTGGGGGCGCTCGGCGCCCAGGGTCGTGGAGGCGCCGTGGCCGGGGTGGACCACCACGTCGTCGTCGAACGCGTCGAAGATCCGATCGCTCACGTCCGTGAACAGCTGACGGAACCGGCCGTCGTCGCCCTCGGTGTTGCCCACCCCGCCCGGGAAGAGGGAGTCGCCGGTGAAGAGCACGGCCGGCTCGTCCGCCTCGGGGCGGCACACCAGCGCGATGGACCCGGGCGTGTGGCCGCGCAGGGCCACCACCTCGAGCCGGAGCCCGTCCGCCCCCACGGTGTCCCCGTGGCGCAGGCGCACGTCGGGGGCGACCCCCGTGGCCTCGGCGATCGCGTCGGCGTCGTCCTCGCCGGCCGCCGTGCGGGCCCCGGTCAGGGAGGCCAGCGCCGGCAACGCGCGCACGTGGTCCCAGTGTCGATGCGTGGTGACGATCATCTCGAGGCGCGGCTCGCACGGGGTGTCGTCCGCGGCCGAGGCGATGAGGTCGCGGATGGCCTCGGCCTCGGCGGCGGCGTCGATCAGCACCTGCGCCCCCGTGGTCTTGGAGGTGAGCAGGTACACGTTGTTGTCCATCTCCGACACGGAGCAGGTGCGCACCGTGACGGCGGGCAGATCGTGCAGGAGGCGGTTCCGGGCGGTCTCGGGCATGCGCAACAGTGTACGGACGGGGCGGTGAGGCGCCAGGGCGGGCCCGGCCCGCGGTGGGTTCGCCCACAGGCGAGACCCCGGTGTCGTGTCCGTACCCGCCCCTATGCTGGCCGCGTGCCCAAGAACTCCTCCACCACCGTCTCCTCCGCCGTCGAGGCCCACCCCGGCGGCCTCGCCTCCGGCCCCGGCGGCGCGCGCTCGGGCGAGCGGGACCGCATCGTCGTCCAGGGCGCCCGCGAGCACAACCTGAAGGACGTGGACGTCAGCTTCCCGCGGGACGCCATGGTCGTGTTCACGGGTCTGTCCGGCTCGGGCAAGTCCTCCCTGGCCTTCGACACGATCTTCGCCGAGGGCCAGCGACGCTACGTCGAGTCGCTCTCCTCCTACGCCCGCATGTTCCTGGGCCGGGTGGACAAGCCGGACGTGGACTTCATCGAGGGCCTGTCCCCGGCCGTGTCCATCGACCAGAAGTCGACCAACCGCAACCCGCGCTCCACGGTGGGGACCATCACCGAGATCTACGACTACATGCGCCTGCTCTGGGCGCGTGTCGGGGTGCCGCACTGCCCGCAGTGCGGCGAGCCGGTGAGCCGGCAGACCCCGCAGCAGATCGTGGACCAGCTCGAGGAGCTGCCCGAGCGCACCCGCTTCCAGGTGCTCGCGCCCGTGGTCCGCGGCCGCAAGGGCGAGTTCGTGGACCTGTTCAAGGACCTGTCCACGCAGGGCTTCGCCCGCGCCGTCGTGGACGGGGAGACCGTCCAGCTCTCGGACCCGCCCGTGCTGAAGAAGCAGGTCAAGCACACCATCGCCGTCGTCGTGGACCGCCTCGCCATGAAGGAGGGCATCCGCCAGCGCCTCACCGACTCGGTGGAGACCGCCCTGAAGCTGGCGGACGGCCTCGTCGTGGCCGAGTTCGTGGACGTGGAGCCGGTCGCCGAGAAGGGCAGGAAGAACACCGCGGAGTTCGGCGGGCGGGACGCCGAGGGCAACCCCCGGTACCGCTCGTTCTCCGAGAAGCTCTCCTGCCCCAACGGGCACGAGCAGACCGTGGACGAGATCGAGCCGCGCTCGTTCTCCTTCAACAACCCGTTCGGCGCGTGCCCCGAGTGCACCGGCATCGGCTCCCGTCTGCAGGTGGACCCGGACCTCGTCGTCGCCAACGACGAGCTGTCCCTGCGCGAGGGCGCCGTCGTGCCGTGGTCGCTCGGCAAGTCCACCTCGGACTACTGGCTGCGCGTGCTCGGCGGGCTGGGCAAGGAGATGGGCTTCTCCCTGGACACCCCGTGGAAGGACCTGACGGAGGCGGAGCGCGACGCCGTCCTGCACGGCAAGGACTTCAAGGTGGAGGTGACGTTCCGCAACCGGTTCGGCCGCGAGCGCCGCTACACCACGGGCTTCGAGGGCGTCATCCCCTACGTGATGCGCAAGCACGGGGAGACCGAGTCGGACGGCGCCCGCGAGCGCTACGAGTCGTTCATGCGGGAGATCCCGTGCCCGGCGTGCCACGGGGCCCGCCTCAACCCCACGGTCCTGAACGTGCTCGTGGGCGGCCTGTCCATCGCGGACGCCACCCGCCTGCCCATGCGGGAGGCCATGGAGTTCTTCTCGGGGCTGCGGCTGACGGACCGGGAGCGGCAGATCGCGGACCAGGTGCTCAAGGAGATCCTGGCCCGGCTGGCGTTCCTGCTGGACGTCGGCCTGGAGTACCTCAACCTGGAGCGGCCGGCCGGCACCCTCTCTGGAGGCGAGGCCCAGCGCATCCGCCTGGCCACGCAGATCGGCTCCGGGCTGGTCGGCGTCCTCTACGTGCTCGACGAGCCGTCCATCGGCCTGCACCAGCGGGACAACCGCCGCCTCATCGAGACCCTCCTGCGCCTGCGGGACCTCGGCAACACCCTCATCGTCGTCGAGCACGACGAGGACACGATCGCCGAGGCGGACTGGATCGTGGACATCGGTCCTCGCGCGGGCGAGCACGGGGGCGAGGTCGTGCACTCGGGCTCCCTGGCGGATCTCAAGGCGAACACGCGGTCCGTCACCGGCGACTACCTCTCCGGGCGCCGCTCCATCGCGGTGCCGGAGCGGCGTCGCGTCCCGGAGAAGGGGCGCGTGCTGACGGTCCGCGGCGCCCAGGAGAACAACCTGAAGGACGTCTCGGTGGAGGTCCCGCTCGGGGTCCTCACGGCCGTGACGGGTGTGTCCGGCTCGGGCAAGTCCACGCTGATCAACGAGATCCTCTACAAGGTCCTGGCCAACCGGCTCAACGGCGCCAAGCTCGTGCCCGGCCGGCACCGGTCCGTGGAGGGGCTCGAGCACCTGGACAAGGTGGTCCACGTGGACCAGAGCCCCATCGGGCGCACGCCGCGCTCCAACCCCGCCACCTACACCGGCGTGTTCGACGCGATCCGCAAGCTCTTCGCAGAGACCCCCGAGGCGAAGGTCCGGGGCTACCAGCAGGGCCGGTTCTCCTTCAACATCAAGGGCGGGCGCTGCGAGGCGTGCGCGGGGGACGGCACGCTGAAGATCGAGATGAACTTCCTGCCGGACGTCTACGTGCCGTGCGAGGTGTGCCACGGGGCCCGGTACAACCGGGAGACGCTCGAGGTCACCTACAAGGGCAAGAACATCGCCGAGGTCCTCGACATGCCGATCGAGGAGGCCGCGGACTTCTTCAGCGCGTACACCCGCATCTCGCGGTACCTGGACACGCTCGTCGACGTCGGTCTGGGCTACGTCCGCCTGGGCCAGCCCGCCACCACGCTCTCGGGCGGCGAGGCCCAGCGCGTGAAGCTGGCGGCCGAGCTCCAGAAGCGCTCCAACGGCCGCACCATCTACGTGCTGGACGAGCCGACCACGGGGCTGCACTTCGACGACATCCGCAAGCTCCTGCACGTGCTCCAGTCCCTCGTGGACAAGGGCAACACGGTGCTCACCATCGAGCACAACCTCGACGTCATCAAGAGTGCCGACCACGTGATCGACCTCGGCCCCGAGGGCGGCTCCGGGGGCGGCACGATCGTGGCCGCGGGCACGCCGGAGGAGGTCGCACACGTCGCGGAGAGCCACACGGGCCGGTTCCTCGCGGAACTGCTCGCGTAGCATGGACCCCGCCCACGCAGGACGCGGACGAAGGAGAGCCATGGCGACGTCGGAGCCCGTGCGCAGGAGCGCCGCCGCGCTCCTGCGGCTCACCTGCCGCCCCGAGGTCGTCGGCATGGAGCACGTCCCTGCGCGGGGCCCCTTCGTCATGGCCTCCAACCACCTGTCCTTCGTCGACTCGGTGATCCTCCAGGCCCTCGCCCCCCGCCCGGTCCACTTCTTCGCCAAGGAGGAGTACTTCACGGGCACGGGCCTGCGGGGCCGCGTCCGGCGGCGGTTCTTCGAGTCCGTGGGCTCCGTCCCCGTCCGCCGGGGCGAGCAGGCCGCCTCCGTGGCCGCGCTCGAGTCCCTCGTGGGCCTGCTCGAGTCCGGCCAGGGCGTCGGCATCTACCCGGAGGGCACCCGCAGCCGCGACGGCCGCCTCTACCGCGGCCGCACCGGTGCGGCCTGGCTGGCCCTGGCCACGGGCGCACCCGTGGTGCCCGTGGGCCTCGTCGGCACGCAGCACCTCCAGCCGCCGGACACGAACGGCTTCCGTCCCCACCGGTTCTCCGTGCGCGTGGGCGCGCCCCTGGACTTCGGCCACCCCGGGCGTCGACACACCCTGCCGCAGCGCCGCGACGCGACGGCGGCGATCATGGACGCCATCGGCGCGCTCTCGGGGCAGGAGCGCGTGGACGCCTACAACGCCGCCCCGGGTGCCCGTGGCTGATCCGGCCTCCTACCGCCCGGCTCCGGGCGAGATCTCCACGTCGCCCGGCGTCTACCGCTTCCGCGACGCGGACGGACGCGTCGTCTACGTCGGCAAGGCGAAGAACCTGCGCGCCCGCCTGAGCTCCTATTTCCAGGACCCCGCCCGGCTGGCCACCAAGACCCGGACCATGGTGTTCACGGCGGCCGCGGTCGAGTGGACCGTCGTCGGCTCCGAGCTGGAGGCGCTCCAGCTCGAGTACACGTGGATCAAGGAGTACCGCCCCCGGTTCAACATCATGTACCGGGACGACAAGTCGTACCCGTACCTGGCCGTGACCATGAACGAGCAGTTCCCGCGCGTCCAGGTGATGCGCGGCGACCGGAAGCCCGGCGTGAAGTACTTCGGCCCGTTCCACCCGGCCAAGGCGATCCGCGAGACCGTGGACCTGATGCTGCGCGTCTTCCCGGTCCGCACGTGCTCGGCCGGCGTGTTCAAGCGGGCCCGCGCCCAGGACCGGCCGTGCCTGCTCGGCTACATCGGCAAGTGCTCGGCGCCCTGCGTGGGCCGGATCAGCCCGGCGGACCATCGCGCGCTGGCCCAGGACTTCTGCGACTTCATGGCCGGGGACGCGAACCGGTTCATCCGCGAGCTGGAGAAGGCCATGGCCCGTGCCGTCGAGGAGCTGCGCTACGAGGACGCGGCCCGGCTGCGGGACGACATCGCCGCGCTGCGCCGCGTGTTCGAGCGCAACGCCGTGGTGCTGCCGGAGAACACGGAGGCGGACATCTTCGCCCTGCACGCGGACGAGCTGGAGGTCGCGGTGCAGGTGTTCCACGTCCGGCAGGGACGCATCCGCGGCCAGCGCGGCTGGGTCATGGAGCGCGTGGAGGACGTCGCCGAGCCGGAGATGGTCGCGCACCTGCTCCAGCAGGTCTACGGCGACCTCGAGGGGCCGGAGCGCATCCCGCACGAGATCCTCGTCCCGGTCGAGCCCGACGACGCCGCACAGCTCACCGAGTGGCTCTCGGGCCTGCGCGGGTCCCGGGTCGCCGTGCGCGTGCCCCGGCGGGGCTCGAAGGCGGACCTCATGGAGACCGTCCGGGAGAACGCGGAGATGGCCCTCAAGCTGCACAAGTCGCGGCGGTCCGGGGACCTCACCACCCGCTCCGCCGCCCTGCGGGAGCTGCAGGAGGCCCTGGAGATCACCGAGCCCCTGCTGCGCATCGAGTGCTACGACATCTCCCACTCCCAGGGCACCAACGTGGTCGGCTCGATGGTCGTCATGGAGGACGGGCTGCCGAAGAAGAAGGACTACCGCCGCTTCAACGTCACGGGGGAGGCCGCCCGGGACGACACGGCGTCCCTGCGCGACGTCCTGCGGCGCCGCTTCGCCCGCCTGGCCAAGGAGCGCGCGGAGGGCGCCCCGCTCTCCGGTCAGGTCGAGGCGGACGATCAGGAGGCGGGGCGCCGCTTCGCGTACCCGCCCTCGCTCGTGGTGGTCGACGGCGGCCCGCCACAGGTGGCCGCGGCCGCGGCGGTCCTCGAGGAGCTGGGCCTGGACGACCTGCCCGTGGTCGGGCTGGCCAAGCGGCTCGAGGAGGTGTGGCTGCCGGGCGACGAGTTCCCGGTGGTCCTGCCGCGCACCTCGGAGGGCCTGTACCTGCTCCAGCGCATCCGTGACGAGTCGCACCGGTTCGCGATCGCGGGCCACCGCAGCCGGCGGTCCAAGGCGATGACCGTCTCCGCCCTGGACGGGATCCCGGGTCTGGGCCCGGCCAAGCGCACCGCGCTGCTGAACCACTTCGGCTCCGTCGCCGAGATCCGGGCCGCCGGCGTGGACCGGCTGACCGAGGTCGCCGGCATCGGGCCGCGGCTGGCCGAGGCCGTCCACACGGCGCTCACGGCCGACACGCCCGCGGATACAGTGGAGTCATGACCGAGGAGACCCTCCAGCCGGAGAAGCCGCCGACATCCGAGGTGCTCGTGATCGCCGGGATGTCCGGCGCCGGACGGACCACCGCCGCGCACGCGCTCGAGGACCACGGCTGGGACGTGGTGGAGAACATGCCGCCGGCCCTGTTCGGCACGCTGGCCGAGCTCATCGCCCGCTCGCCGGAGGCGTTCCCGCGCCTGGCGATCGTGGTGGACGTGCGCTCGCGCTCCTACTTCGAGGAGCTGTACGCCGCCCTGCAGCACCTGGCCAACAGCGGAGTGGAGTATCGCACCGTGTTCCTCGATGCGGAGGACCACGTCCTCCTGCAACGCTTCGAGGCCGGCCGCCGCCCCCACCCGATGCAGGGCAACGCCCGGCTGCTGGACGGCATCCGCGCGGAGCGGGACGTCGTCGAGCCGCTCAAGGCGCGTGCCGACGTCGTGGTGGACACCACCGAGCTGAACGTGCACGGCCTGGCCACGGAGATCACCGAGCTGTTCTCGGAGTCCGGCCCCGTCACGCTGCGCCTGACCATCATGAGCTTCGGGTTCAAGTACGGCGTCCCGGCGGACGCGAACTTCGTGGCGGACATGCGCTTCATCCCCAACCCCCACTGGGTGCCGGCGCTGCGTCCGCACACGGGCACGGAGGCCGCGGTCGCGGACTACGTGCTCTCCCGCCCCGGTGTCGAGGACTTCCTGCGCACGTACGTCGCCATGCTGGGGCCGGTGTTCGAGGGCTACCGGCGGGAGAACAAGCACTACGCCACGCTCGCCATCGGCTGCACGGGCGGCAAGCACCGCTCCGTGGCCGTCGCCGAGGAGCTGGCCCGGCGCCTGGCCCAGGTGCCCCACGTCACGGTGCACGTCCAGCACCGGGACATGGGGCGCGAATGACGTCCCCGCTCACCGGCCAACTGCCCCTGCCGCCCGGGATGGGTTCGGAAGGGCGCGGGGTGGGCGCCGGCATGTCCCGCCCCACGGCCCGCGTCACCGCCCTCGGCGGCGGCCACGGCCTCTCCGCGTCCCTCGCGGCCCTGCGGCACGTGGCCGGGCACCTCACGGCCATCGTCACGGTGGCGGACGACGGTGGCTCCTCCGGCACCATCCGCCGGGAGATGGCGGTGCTGCCGCCTGGCGACCTCCGCATGGCGCTGGCCGCCCTGTGCGACGACACCGACTGGGGTCGGACCTGGGCCCACGTCATGCAGCACCGCTTCCACTCCACCGAGGTGCCCGCCGACCAGGCCACCCTGGACAACCACGCGCTCGGGAACCTCCTGATCGTCGCCCTCTGGGAGCTGCTGGGCGACCCGGTGGACGGGCTGCGCTGGGCCGGCGCCCTGCTGCGGGCGCACGGTGAGGTCCTGCCGGTCTCGCGGGTGCCGCTGACCATCGGCGGGGACGTGCTCAGCGCCGGCCCGGACGGCCGCCTGCGCACCCGATGCGTGGAGGGCCAGGTGGCCCTCGCGGTCGCCGCGTTCGAGGGGCGCGTCACCGACGTCCGCCTGAGCCCGTCCGACGCCCCCGCCACCCCGGAGGCGCTCTCGGCGATCGAGATGGCCGACTGGGTGGTGCTCGGACCCGGCTCGCTGTACACGTCGGTGCTGCCGCACCTGCTGATGCCGGACGTGCGCGCGGCCCTCGCCGCCACCACCGCCCGGCGCCTCATGGTGCTGAACCTGCGCACGGGAGACCAGGAGACCACCGGCCTCACCCACGCCGACCACCTCAAGGTGCTGCGCTCCTATGCGCCGGACCTCCGGCTGGACGTGGTGATCGCCGACGTGGACGCGGTCACCGACCGGGCGGCGGTGGAGGCCGAGGCGGCCCGGATGGGCGCGCGCGTGGCGTTCAGTAGAGTGAGCAGTGCCCAGGATCCCCAGGTCCACGACCCGCTGCGCCTGGCCGTCTCGATCGGCGAGGCGATGACCCACTGACGCGCGCACCTCGCCGAGAAGGAGCACGAGCATGGCGCTGACCATGACCCTCAAGGAGGAGCTGGCCCGTGTGCCGGTCGCCGCGACCCCGGAGCGGCGGGCGGAGACCGCGGCGATGCTGCGGTTCGCCGGGGGGTTGCACCTCGTGGCCGGCCGCGTCGTCGTGGAGGTTGAACTGGACCACGGCGCCAGTGCGCGCCGCCTGCGGGCCGCCATCACCGAGCTGTACGGCCTGGCCCCGGAGATCGTGGTGGTCTCCGGCGGCAACCTGCGCCGTGGTCAGCGGTACGTGCTCCGGGTCGTGCGCGGGGGAGAGGACCTCGCCCGGCAGACCGGGCTCATCGACCAGCGGGGACGGCCCGTGCGTGGCCTCGCGCCGGTCCTCGTCAGCGGGACGACGGCGGCCACCGCCGCCGTGTGGCGCGGGGCCCTGCTGGCCCACGGCTCCCTCACCGAGCCCGGCCGCTCGGCGGCCCTCGAGGTGACCACGCCGGGCCCGGAGGCCGCGCTCGCGCTGGTGGGGGCCGCGCGTCGGCTCCGCGTGGCGGCGAAGGCGCGCGAGGTGCGTCAGTCGGACCGCGTCGTGGTCCGCGACGGCGAGGCGATCGCCACGCTGCTCGCCGCCGTCGGCGCGGAGCAGACCGCGACCCTCTGGCGCGAGCGGCGCGAGCGCAAAGAGGTCCGGGCCACCGCCAACCGCCTGGCGAACTTCGACGACGCCAACCTGCGCCGTTCCGCCCAGGCCGCTGTCACGGCCGGGGCGAAGGTGGAGCGGGCCCTCGAGATCCTCGGGGACGAGGTGCCCGACCACCTTCGCTACGCGGGACGGCTGCGCCTCGAGCACAAGCAGGCCTCCCTCGACGAGCTCGGCCGCCTCGCGGACCCGCCGATGACCAAGGACGCCGTCGCCGGGCGCATCCGCCGGCTACTGGCCATGGCGGACAAGCGGGCCGCCGAGCGGGGCATCCCCGGGACGGACGCGGCCTCCGAAGGCTGAGCGCGGGATCACCGTCGACGGGATCTGGCCCCGGCGCTCCGCCCCCGATCACAATGGAGACGGACGGAATACGCCGCCGAGACGCGAGGTTGCCCGAGGTGGAGGCCGAGGGCGTCCTGCCCGCAGCCTCGCCTGACCAAGGAGGAAGCATGACCGAATACACCCTTCCGGAGCTGGACTACGACTACGCCGCGCTGGAGCCGCACATCTCGGCCCGCATCATGGAGCTGCACCACTCCAAGCACCACGCCACGTACGTCAAGGGCGCGAACACCGCCCTGGAGAAGCTGGCCGCCGCGCGTGAGGCCGGCGACTTCGGCTCCGTGAACCAGCTGTCGAAGGACCTCGCCTTCAACCTGGGCGGGCACACGAACCACTCGATCTTCTGGAAGAACCTCTCGCCGGAGGGCGGCGACAAGCCGACCGGCGAGCTGGCCGCCGCCATCGACGAGTACTTCGGCTCGTTCGACCAGTTCCAGGCCCACTTCACCGCCGCCGCCCTCGGCATCCAGGGCTCCGGCTGGGCCGTGCTGGCCTACGAGCCCATCGGCGGCAACCTGGTGATCGAGCAGTTCTACGACCAGCAGAACGGCGTGCCGGTCGCCACCATCCCGCTGTTCCAGCTGGACATGTGGGAGCACGCCTTCTACCTCGACTACCAGAACGTCAAGGCGGACTACGTCAAGGCGATCTGGAACATCGTGAACTGGGCCGACGTGCAGGCCCGCTTCGAGGCCGCCCGCGCCGGCGCCTCCGGCCTGATCCTCCCGGCCTGATCCACACCGCGCACCGGGGCGCTGACGTCGTGGCCCCACGACGTCAGCGCCCCGATGCGGGGAGGGGCTCGGCGCTCCGGCCCTGTCCCCACCGCGCGCCCGGACCGGGCGCGACCGCTCGACCGTACCGCCCCGGACCCACCGCCACGGGGACCACGCAACGCGAACTAACGAGAGAGACCACCATGACCAAGATCACCATCAACGGCTACGGCCGCATCGGACGCAACATCGTGCGCGTGCTCAGGGACCGCGGCCACGAGAACCTCGAGCTGGTCGCGGTGAACGACCTCGCCGACCCCGAGGACCTGTTCTGGCTGACCCAGTACGACACCATCCTGGGCCGCTACCCGGGCGAGCTGGAGCGGACCGAGAAGGGGTTCCGCATCGACGGCCGCGACGTCGCGTTCTTCCAGGAGGCCGACCCGACGAAGCTGCCGTGGGGTGAGCTCGGCGTGGACCTGGTCATCGAGTGCACCGGCATCTTCACGACCGGCCCCAAGGCGCAGGCCCACCTCGACGCCGGGGCCAAGAAGGTCCTCATCTCCGCTCCCGCCAAGGAGGTCGACGGCACCTTCGTGATGGGTGTGAACGAGCACACCTACGACGCGGAGACGATGCACATCGTCTCGAACGCCTCGTGCACCACGAACTGCCTGGCCCCGATGGCGAAGGTCCTCAACGACGAGTTCGGCATCGTGGACGGCATCATGACCACGATCCACGCGTACACCGGCGACCAGAACCTGCACGACAACGTGCACAAGAAGGATCGCCGTCGGGCGCGCGCCGCCGCCCAGAACATGGTGCCCACCTCCACGGGCGCGGCCAAGGCCATCGGTGAGGTCATCCCGGAGCTGAAGGGCAAGCTCGACGGCTTCGCCATGCGGGTGCCCACCATCACCGGCTCGGCCACCGACCTGACCGTGGAGCTGACGCGCCACGTGGAGGTCGAGGAGATCAACGCGGCGTTCAAGAAGGCCGCGGAGTCCGGTCCGCTGCAGGGCCGCCTGGTCTACTCGGAGGACCCGATCGTGTCCTCGGACATCATCACCTCCCCGGCGGCGTGCACCTTCGACGCCCCGCTGACCAAGTCCATCGGCCAGACCGTGAAGATCATCGGCTGGTACGACAACGAGTACGGCTACACCTCCCAGCTCATGGACTTCGCAGACCTCATCGGCTCGAAGCTCTGAGCCCGCACGGCGCCCGACGGCCCGGGCCGACGGTTCCTCCGTCGGCCCGGGCCGTCCGCCTAGACTGCACCGTGAACCGACCCCGCTCCGGCACCCCAGGAGGCATCATGCCCGCACCGACCCTCACCGATCTGCTCGAGGCCGGCGTCGCCGGCCGCACCGTGCTCATCCGGTCCGACCTGAACGTCCCGCTGGACGGGGACACCGTCACCGACGACGGCCGCATCCGGGCCTCGCTGCCCGCGATCCGGGACCTGGCCGAGGCCGGTGCGTGCGTGATCGTCATGGCCCACCTGGGCCGCCCCAAGGGTGAGCCGGACCCCGCGTACTCCCTCCGTCCGGTCGCCGCGCGCATGGCCGAGCTGCTGGGCGCCGACGTCGCCCTGGCCGCGGACGTGACCGGGGACGACGCGCGCGCGAAGGCCGCCGCCCTGCAGGACGGCCAGGTGCTGTTGCTGGAGAACGTGCGCTTCGACGCCCGCGAGACCTCCAAGGACGATGCCGAGCGCGCCGCACTGGCCGGCGAGATGGCGGCGCTGGCCGGCGACGACGGCGCCTACGTGGGCGACGCCTTCGGCGCGGTCCACCGCAAGCACGCCTCCGTGTTCGACGTCGCGGCACAGCTGCCGGCCCACCAGGGCCCGCTGGTCGCCGCCGAGCTCGAGGTGCTCACCCGTCTGACCGAGTCCCCGGAGCGGCCTTACGTCGTCGTGCTGGGCGGGTCGAAGGTCTCGGACAAGCTGGCCGTGATCGACAACCTGCTGGACAAGGCCGACACGCTGCTGATCGGCGGCGGCATGCTCTTCACGTTCCTCAAGGCGCAGGGCCACGAGGTGGGCGCCTCCCTGCTCGAGGAGGACCAGCTCGACACCGTCCGCGAGTACCTGCGCCGCTCCGAGGCCGGGGCCGCCCGCATCGTGCTCCCCACGGACATCGTCATGGCCTCCGGCTTCGCGGCCGACGCCGAGCACGAGGTCCTGGCCGTGGACGCCCTCACCTCGGGCGCGCACGGCGCGTCCGCCATGGGCTTGGACATCGGCCCCGAGACGGCCCGGGCGTTCGCGGAGCAGATCCGCGGCGCCCAGACCGTGTTCTGGAACGGCCCCATGGGCGTGTTCGAGTTCCCGGCCTTCGCGGAGGGCACCCGGGCGGTGGCCCGGGCCCTCACCGAGGCCTCCGCGGCCGGCGGCCTGTCGGTGGTCGGCGGCGGCGACTCCGCGGCGGCCGTGCGCACGCTCGGCTTCGCCGACGACGCGTTCGGCCACATCTCCACCGGCGGCGGCGCCTCCCTCGAATACCTCGAGGGCAAGGAGCTCCCGGGCGTCACCGCCCTGGCCGGCGAGGGGCGGGCGTGAGCATGGCGGAGCAGACCACACGCGTGCCGCTGATCGCGGGCAACTGGAAGATGAACCTGGACCACCTCGAGGCCGTCACCCTGGTGCAGCGCCTCACGTGGCTCCTCACGGACGCGGACCATGACCAGGAGGCCGTGGAGGTCGCGGTGTTCCCGCCCTTCACGGGCCTGCGGGCCGTGCAGACGCTCGTCACCGGCGACCGCCTGGACCTCGCCTACGGCGCGCAGGACCTCTCGCCCGAGGACGCCGGCGCCTACACGGGCGACGTCTCCGGCGCGTTCCTGGCCGCGCTGGGGTGCCGCTACGCGATCGTGGGCCACTCCGAGCGTCGCACCCTCCACGGGGAGGACGACGCGCTCGTCGCGCGCAAGGCCGCCGCGGCCCTGCGCCACGGCCTCACCCCGGTGATCTGCGTGGGCGAGGGCCTGGAGGTGCGCCAGGCCGGCCGGCACGTCGAGCACACGCTCGCCCAGCTGGAGGGCTCGATCGCGGGCCTGTCGGCGCAGGACGTGGCCGGCGTCGTCGTCGCCTACGAGCCCGTGTGGGCGATCGGCACGGGCGAGGTCGCCGGCCCCGAGGACGCGCAGCAGATGTGCGCGGCCCTGCGCGCCCGCGTGGCCGCACTGCACGGCGACGACGTCGCCGCCGGACTGCGGATCCTCTACGGCGGCTCCGTGAAGTCCTCCAGCGCGCCGGCGCTGCTGGCGCAGCCAGACGTGGACGGCGCCCTCGTGGGCGGCGCCAGCCTCGACGCGGACGAGTTTGCTAAGATCGTCCGGTTCGACCAGGCCTGATCCGTCCGGCCCGACCGACCGCATTCTCCGTGACGGCCCCGGCGCGCGCCGGGGCCGCACCTCGACCCGAGGAGCCCTCCCGTGGACGTCCTGACCCTGGCCCTGCAGATCCTCGTGGTCGTGCTCAGCGTGGTCATCGTGCTGCTCATCCTGCTGCACAAGGGCCGCGGCGGCGGCGTCTCGGACATGTTCGGCGGCGGCGTGACCAGCTCGATGAGCTCCTCGGGCTCCGCCCAGCGTCTGCTCACCCGCCTGACCGTCGGCTCCGTGGTCGCCTGGGGTGTCGTGATCGCCCTGCTCGGCGTCCTGCCGCGTCTGACCATGGAGTCCTGAGGCCGCCCCGCCGGGCCCCGACGCGAACGCCCCGCACGGAAGATCCGTGCGGGGCGTTCGCGCGTCCCGGACCGGTGGGGCGCCGGGGGCCCCTCAGCGTTCGGAGGCCTGCACGGGGGAGAGGTCCGTGCGCGGCAGGCCCTGGTGGAGCACGGCGCCGAAGACCTCGTCCGGGTCCAGGCGGCGCAGCTCCTCGGCCAGGCAGTCCTGGATCGTCCGGCGTGGCAGGGAGATGCGCTGCACCGGCCGGCCCTGCTGATAGAGCCGGGCCACCTGCGACTGCGAGCGGGAGAGCACCACGTCCCCGTCCGTGCACCGCAGGCGCACCGCACGGATCCCGTGGCCGACCTTCGAGTGCGCGATCGTCACGGGCACCTTCAGGGTCAGGGTGAGCCACGCCGCGAGCAGCATGGTGCTGGGGGAGTCCGGCGCCCCGTCCACCGTCACCGAGCGCAGGGTGGCCACGTCGAGCGTGTCGAAGATCCCGGCCACCTGGATCCGCCACAGCGTCAGGCGCGTCCAGGCCAGGTCGGTGTCCCCCTCATGGTGGCCCGCGCGCAGAGCCCACAGGGCGGGCTCGGCCGCGGACGCCGAGGCCGTGTCCGTGATCCGGCGGTGGGCCAGGCGACCGAGCGCCGTCGCCGAGGGGACCCCGGGTGGCACCCCGGGCCACCACACGACGATGGGCGCATCGGGCAGGAGCAGCCCGGAGACGAGCGACTCGTCGGCGTGGGCGTTCTCCCCGGCGCACCACAGCACCACGACGTCGGAGGCGCCGGCGTCGCCCCCGACCCGGATCTCGGCGTCCAGGCGGGTGGGGGCCGCGGGGTCGCCCAGGGCCAGGACGACGATGCGGCACGGGTGTTCGAGCGAGGCCGCGTTGGCGGCCTGGACGGCGGACTCGATGCCGGCGTCGTCCGTGCTGATCACGAGCGTGAGGACGCGGCCGAGGGCCACGACCCCGCTCTTCTCGCGCAGCTGCGTGATGCGCTTGGCCACCTGGGAGGTGGTGGTGTCGTGCATGCGGATCTTCACGGGCGCCTCCAGCTTCGTCCGTCGCGGGCCATGAGGGCGTCGGCCGAGGGCGGTCCCCACGTGCCCGGGGCGTAGGGCTCGGGCTGGGTGCCCAGGCTCGCCCAGTGCTCCTCGAACGGGTCCACGATCCGCCAGGACAGCTCCACCTCGGCCTGGCGCGGGAACAGCGGCGGCTCCCCGAGGAGCACGTCGAGGATGAGACGCTCGTACGCCTCGGGGGAGTCCTCGGTGAAGGCGTGGCCGTAGCCGAAGTCCATCGTGACGTCGCGGATCTCGGTCTGCGTGCCGGGCACCTTGGACGCGAAGCGGATGGTGACGCCCTCGTCCGGCTGCACCCGGATGACGATGATGTTCTGCCCGAACTCGTCCCCGTCGTGGACGGGGAACAGCAGGTGCGGGGGCTTCTTGAAGACGACGGCGATCTCCGTCACCCGCCGGCCGAGGCGTTTGCCGGCCCGCAGGTAGAACGGCACGCCCTGCCAGCGCCGCGTGCGGATGCCCACCTTGAGCGCGGCGTACGTCTCCGTGACGGACGCCGGGTTGAAGCCCTCCTCGTCGAGGAATCCCGTGACCCGCTCGCCGCCCTGCCAGCCGGAGGTGTACTGGCCGCGGGCGGAGGCCGCCGCGAGTCCCTCGGGCGTGTCCGGGACGGTCACGGCCTCGAGGACCTTCTCCTTCTCCGCGCGCAGATGGTCCGCGTCGAACGAGATCGGCTCCTCCATCGCGGTGAACGCGAGCAGCTGCAGGAGGTGGTTCTGGATGACGTCGCGCGCCGCGCCCACGCCGTCGTAGTAGCTCGCCCGTCCACCGATGCCGATGTCCTCGGCCATCGTGATCTGGACGTGGTCCACGTGCTCCGCGTTCCAGAGCGGCTCGAACATCCGGTTGGCGAACCGGAACGCGAGGATGTTCTGCACCGTCTCCTTGCCGAGGTAGTGGTCGATGCGGAACACCGCGTCCGAGGGGAAGACGCGCTCGATCACAGCATTGAGCTCCTGCGCGCTGGCCAGGTCGTGGCCGAAGGGCTTCTCGATGACCACGCGGCGCCACGGGCCCTCGGCCGGCTGCGACCGGTCGGCCAGGCCCTGGTCGGCCAGGTGGCGGGAGACGGCCTCGAACCAGTCCGGCGGGATGGAGAGGTAGAACGCGGTGTTCCCCCGCGTGCCGCGTGAGGTCTCGAGCTCGGCGAGCACCTCGTCGAGACGGACGTAGGCAGCCTCGTCGTCGAACGCGCCGGAGACGAAGCGCAGACCGCCCTGGAACTGGTCCCACACGGTCTCGTCGAACGTGGTCCGGGAGGAGGCCTCGACGGCGGCGCGCACGTAGTCGGCGAACTCCTCGTCGGACCAGCTGCGGCGACCGAAGCCGACGAGGGAGAACGCCGGCGGCAGCAGGCCGCGTTGGGCCAGGTCGTACATGGCCGGCAGGAGCTTCTTCTTCGCCAGGTCGCCCGTCACGCCGAACAGCACGAGCGCCGACGGGCCCGCGATGCGGGTCAGGCGCCGGTCACGGGGGTCGCGCAGCGGGTTGCGGGGGGCGGTCCGGGACTCACCGGCCACGGACGGCGCTCCTCAGGGCCTCGATGCCCGCGTCGCGGCGGCGCAGGTGCAGGGTGACCACGGGGCGGCCGAGATCGCCCAGCACCCGGGCGTCGCCCGCTGCCTGCGCGGCGATGAGCCTGCCCAGGGAGAACGGGCGGCCGGGCACCTCGAGGTCCAGGCCGGCGTCGCCGGTGATCTGCAGGAACACGCCGACGGCCGGGCCGCCCTTGTGGAACTGTCCGGTGGAGTGCAGGAACCGCGGACCCCAGCCGAACGTGACCGGGCGGCCGACCAGGTCCGCCAGGTCCGCGCGCAGCTCCTCGAGCTCGGCGTCGTCATGACGGGAGAGGTAGGCGTGGACCGCCAGGTAGCCGCCCTCGGGCACCAGTGCCGCCGTGGCGCGCAGCACGCCGGCCAGGTCCGGGGCAGAGGTCACGGACGCCGGGCCGGAGACCTCGACACCCTCCACCTCGCCGTCGGCCGGCCGCTCGGCGGCGGGGCCGTCCAGCAGGGTGCGGGCGGCGGCCTTGGCGGCCTCCACGTCCGGCTGGTCGAAGGGGTTGATCCCGAGCAGGCGGCCGGCCACCGCGGTGGCCACCTCCCACAGCAGCAGCTGGGCGCCGAGCGAGCCGGCGACCTGCACGCCGTGGCCCGGGGCCGCGACGTCGTCCTCGCCGACGAGCTGCACCTGCAGCAGGTCGGGGGCGTCCCACACGGTCTCGGGGTCGCCGGGGGCGACGACGACGGGCAGCAGCCCGGTGCCGTCCTTGCCCGTGGACTCGGCGATCAGCTGCTCGATCCAGGCCGGCAGTCCGGCGATGCCGGACCCGTGGTCGGCGAAGACGAGCTTGTCGCGCAGCGGGCGGGTGCCGCCCAGGGCCGCGCCGAGCTGCAGGCCCGGGTTGTCCTCGTCGTCGGCGATCAGCAGGTCGAGCACGGCCTCCGCGTCGTCCAGCAGGGCCGCGACGTCCACGCCGGCCAGGCCGGTGGGGACCAGGCCGAACGCGGTGAGGGCCGAGAAACGCCCGCCCACGGTCGGGTCCGCGGTGAAGACGGCGCGCCAGCCGGCGGACTCGCACGCGGCGTGCAGCGGTGAGCCCGGGTCCGTGACGGCGACCAGGCGGGTGCGGGGGTCGATCCCAGCGTCGCGGAACGCGGCCTCGACGACGCGGCGCTGCGAGTCGGTCTCCACGGTGGAGCCGGACTTGGAGGAGACCACCAGCACGGTTCGCTCGAGGTCGCGCTCGAGGGCGCGGGAGACCTGGAGCGGGTCCGTGGAGTCCAGGACCTCGAGCTCGACGCCGGCCGTCGCCGCGATCACCTCGGGGGCCAGGGACGAGCCGCCCATGCCCGCCAGGACCACGCGGTCCACGCCCTCGGCGCGCAGCTCCCGGGTCAGCTGGGCGATGTGCGGGACGAGGGCGCGGGAGTCCTCGAACAGGTCGATCCAGCCGAGCCGCTTGGCGGCCTCGTCGCGGGCCGGCGCCCCCCACAGGTCGGCGTCCTGCGCCCCGAGGCGGGAGGCGACGCGGTCCTGGAGGAGGGCGGGCAGATGGCGGTCGATCGCCTCGAGGGCGGCTCCGGTGGCGGTGAGGCCGAGGGTGCTCATGGGGGGTCCTTCCGTGCGCGTGGCGAGCGGGCGGCGGGGTCGGGGGGCGGGTGCGGTCAGCGATGGGCGTCGAGCCCGGAGCGGACCGAGCCGAGCAGCTCGTCCCACGCGGCCTCGAACTTCTCCAGGCCCTCAGTCTCCAGCACGTCCACGACGTCCTGGTAGGACACGCCTGCCGCGCCGACCGCGTCGAGCAGGGCATCGGCCTCGGCGTAGGCGCCCGTGACGGTGTCCGCCGCAATCACCCCGTGGTCGGCGACCGCCTCGAGGGTCTTCTCCGGCAGGGTGGTCACGGTGTGCGGTGCCACGAGTTCGGTGACGTACAGCGTGTCCGGCAGGGCGGGGTCCTTGACGCCGGTGGAGGCCCACAGGGGCCGCTGCACGGGGGCGCCGGCCGCCTCGAGCA
Organism: Micrococcus sp. CS26; assembly: GCF_055522295.1. Taxonomy (NCBI): domain Bacteria; kingdom Bacillati; phylum Actinomycetota; class Actinomycetes; order Micrococcales; family Micrococcaceae; genus Micrococcus; species Micrococcus sp. CS26. The sequence continues at coordinate 77,458 of NZ_JBVFVY010000001.1, read as the reverse complement.
GGCGCCAGCGCTCCGAGTCCAGGGCCTGCTCGAAGGCTCGGTAGGCCAGGCGCGCGTTGGCGACGGCGGCCCGGCCGGTCAGCGCCTCGGCCTCGGGGGTGCCGATCGCGCGCAGCCGCGCGTCGACCTCCGTGTCCACACGGGAGACGAAGAAGGAGGCCACCGAGTGGAGGCGGCGGACGTCGTGCCCGTTCGCCCGGGCCTTCTCCAGGCCGGTGAGCCAGGCGTTGAGCACCCGGCGGTAGCGGGGCAGGGAGAAGATCAGGGTCACGTTCACGCTGATGCCCGCGCCGAGCACGTCCGCGATGGCGGACAGGCCCTCCACGGTCGCGGGGATCTTCACCATGAGGTTGGGACGGTCGACGGCCGCCGCCAGCTCGCGGGCCTGCGCCACGGTGCCGGCGGCGTCGCGGGCCAGGCGCGGATCGACCTCAAGGGAGACGAAGCCGTCCGCCCCGCCGGTGCGCTCGTGGACGGGCGCGAGCACGTCGGCGGCGCGGCGCACGTCCTCGGTCGTCAGGGCGACGACGGCCTCGTCCACCGAGGCGCCGGCCGCGGCGAGTTCGCGCAGCTGTCCCTGGTAGGCGCCCGCGTCCGCGAGGGCGACCGCGAAGATGGACGGGTTCGTGGTGACGCCGGTGACCGAGCGGGTGGCGATCAGCTCTTCGAGCGTGCCCTCGTCCAGCCGCGTGCGGGAGAGGTCGTCGAGCCAGATCGACACACCGGCCTGGGCCAGCGCGGCGGTGTTCGGGTTCTGCGGGGTGCTCATGGTCTGCGGGTGCCTTCCCTTCGGGGTGGACGTGCTCGGGGCGCCGTGGGCGCCGGGCCTCAGAGGAGGCCGCGGGTCACCTCGGCGACGTGCTCGCCAGTGAATCCGTACTTCTCCATCAGGCGGGCGCCGTCGGCCGACTCGCCGTAGTGCTCGAGGCTCACGCGGGCGCCCGGGGAGGAGGCCGTCACCGTGTGCTCGAACCACGGCATCGCGATGCCGGCCTCGACGGAGACGCGGACCGGGGCGTCGGGGCCGTCGGGCAGGACCTCGGCCCGGTAGGCCTCGTCCTGCTCGGCGAACCACTCGAGGCAGGGGGCGGAGACGACGCGGGTCGGGACGCCGTCGGCCTGCAGCAGCGCGCGGGCCCGCACGGCCACGGAGACCTCGGAGCCGGTCGCGATCAGCAGCGCGCGGGCCGGCGTCGGCGCGCCGTCGGCATCCGTGGCGTCGATGAGGACGTAGGCGCCGCGGGCCACGCCCGAGGCGGGGGCGAAGCCGTCCGTGTCCCGGGGGAGCACGGGCAGGCTCTGCCGGGACAGGACGAGTCCGGCCGGGCGGTCCCGGTGCTCGAGCACCGTCCGCCACGCCCACGCGGTCTCGTTGGCGTCGGCCGGGCGGACGACGTCGAGCCCGGGGATGGCCCGCAGGGCGGCCAGGTGCTCCACCGGCTGGTGCGTGGGGCCGTCCTCGCCGAGGCCGATGGAGTCGTGCGTCCACACGTACGTGCTCGGGGTGCCCATGAGGGCGGCCAGGCGGACGGCGGGGCGCATGTAGTCGGAGAACGTCAGGAACGTGCCCATGTAGGCACGGGTCAGGCCGCCGATCGTGATGCCGTTGACGATCGCCCCGGCCGCGAACTCGCGGACGCCGAAGTGCAGGGTGCGGCCGTACTCGTGGCCCTGCCACGTGGCGGTGGAGCGGCGGGCCGGGATGAAGGAGGGCTCGCCCTTCATGGTGGTGTTGTTCGACCCGGCGAGGTCGGCCGAGCCGCCCCAGAGCTCGGGCATGACCGGCGCGAGGGCCGTGAGCACCTCTCCGGAGGCCGCGCGCGTGGCCAGGCCCTTCTCGTCCGCGTCCCAGGACGGGAACGCGTCCGCGAAGCCAGCGGGCAGCTCTCGTCCGGCCAGTCGGTCGTACAGCCGCGCGTTCTCCAGGTTCGCCTCGCGCCAGGCCTGGAACGCCGCCTCCCAGCCGCGGCGGTACTCTGCCGAGCGCTCGGCGATGGACCGGGCGCGGGCCAGGAGCTCGGGGTCGACGTCGAAGGTCTTGGTCGGGTCCAGCCCGAGGCTCTCCTTGAGGCCGGCGACCTCGTCCGTGCCGAGCTTGGAGCCGTGGATGCCGCCGGTGTTCTGCTTCGTGGGGGAGGGCCAGCCGATCACGGTGCGCAGCTTGATCAGCGAGGGCCGGCCGGTCTCGGCCTTGGCCGCGACGAGGGCGTCGTACAGGGCCTCCACGTCCTCCGTGTACTCGGTCACGGCGTGGCCCTGGGCGCCGTTGGTCCAGTCGACCTCCTGCACGTGCCAGCCGTAGGCCTCGTAGCGGCGGACCACGTCCTCGGTGAACGCGATGTCCGTGTCGTCCTCGATCGAGATGCGGTTCGCGTCGTAGACGACGACCAGGTTCCCGAGCTCCTGGTGCCCGGCCAGCGAGGAGGCCTCGGCGGCGACGCCCTCCTGGATGTCCCCGTCGGAGGCGAGCACGAACACGTGGTGGTCGAACGGGGAGGTGCCGGGGGCGGCGTCGGGGTCCATCAGCCCGCGCACGCGGCGCTGCTCGTACGCGAAGCCGACGCCCATCGCCAGGCCCTGGCCCAGCGGACCCGTGGTCACCTCGACGCCGTGGGTGTGGCCGTACTCCGGGTGGCCCGGGGTCCTGGATCCCTCGGTGCGCAGCCCCTGGATGTCCTCGATCTCGAGCCCGGCGCCCGCGGCGAACAACTGCAGGTACTGGATGAGCGAGGCGTGGCCCGCGGAGAGGATGAAGCGATCCCGGCCCTCCCAGCGGTCGTCCGTGGGGTCCAGGTGCATGACGTTCTGGTACAGCTGCCACGCCACGGGGGCCAGCGAGATCGCGGTGCCGGGGTGGCCGTGCCCGGCCTTCTCCACGGCGTCCGCCGAGAGCGCCTTGAGCGTGTCCACCATCCGGCGGTCCTGCTCCGAGTAGACGAACCCGCGGGCCGGGGCCACCCGGTCCAGGGTCGGGGGGGTGGACGGCTGCGCGGCGTCGGTCACGGGTTCTCTCCTGGCGGATCGGGAGCGTCGGGGTGCGGCCCCGGCCGACGCCGGGGCGTCGCGGCGCGGGGCCGTCGTCCCAGCCTAGCCGCGCGACGGCGGGGCGGGCCCGACCGGGCGCCTCATGACATGCTTCGCCCCCGGGCGAACAGCCGTTGACACGAGTAGACTGGGTCAAGGCCTGACCGCAGGCGGACCGCCCGAGTGGCCGATCCGAACCCCGGGACGGGCACGCCCACCGTCCCCTCACCGTGAGAAGCAGATGTCATCCTCCCTGGAGTCGCCGTCCGCCGCCCGCGTCGCCGCCGCCGAGCCCGGCGTCGTCGACCGGTCCCCGCTGCCCCTGCGCCGCAAGGTCCGGGCGTACGTCGAGCTGACGAAGCCCCGGGTGATCGAGCTGCTGCTGGTGACCACGCTGCCGACCATGATCTTCGCGCAGCGCGGCTTCCCGGACGTGCTCACCATGATCGCCACGCTCGTCGGCGGTGCGCTCGCCGCCGGCGCCTCCGGCACCTTCAACTGCTACATCGACCGCGACATCGACCGGGTCATGAAGCGCACCGAGAACCGGCCGCTCGTCACCGGCGAGGTCACCCCTCGCGAGGCCCTCGTGTTCGCGTGGGTGCAGACGGTCGTGTCCATCCTGATCCTCGGGTTCGGCGCCAACTGGCTGGCGGCCGGCCTGGGTGTGGCCGCCATCTTCTTCTACGTGGTCGTGTACTCGCTCGTGCTCAAGCGCCGCACGGAGCAGAACATCGTGTGGGGCGGCATCGCCGGCTGCTTCCCCGTGCTGATCGGCTGGGCGGCCGTGCGCGGGACCGTCGAGTGGCCGGCCATCGTGCTGTTCCTCGTGGTCTTCCTGTGGACGCCCCCGCACTACTGGCCGTTGTCCATGAAGTACAAGCGCGACTACCAGCAGGCCGACGTGCCGATGCTCGGCGCCATCGCCTCCGCGCGCCACGTCTCCAACCAGGTCGTGCTCTACGCGTGGGCCACCGTGGCGTGCTCCCTCCTGCTCGTGCCGATGGGCTGGGCCGGCATCGTCTACACCGCGGTCGCGCTCGTCGTCGGAGCCTGGTTCATCTGGGAGTCCCATGTGCTGCAGGTGCAGGCCCAGCGCGAGGACTTCGAGGACCGCAAGGCCATGAAGGTCTTCCACCTCTCCATCACCTATCTGACGCTGCTGTTCATCGCCCTGGCCGTGGACCCGTTCGTGGGCGCGCCGCTGATGCACTTCGGCGCCTGAGCGCCGATCCGCCCCGGGCGCTCTCCCCGGGACGCAGACGACGACGGCCCCGCACCAGCCGGTGCGGGGCCGTTCGCGTGCGCGGGGCGTCAGCCCGCGGCGACGGTGCGCGTGGGGGCGGCGGCCTCGACCGGGACACCCGGCCCGGCCGTGACGTAGCGGGCGACCTGGCGGTCCCAGGTCTCCGTCGCGGCGGCCACGAGCAGGGCAGAGCCCAGCATGTGCAGCAGGACCACGCCGATCGGCAGGCCCGTGAAGTGCTGGGTGTAGCCCACGGCGGCCTGGAACACGAGGGCGAGCAGGAGCCGCAGCACGGCGGCGCGCTGCAGGCGGGAGGCGCCGGCCGCGCGGCGCACCGTGAAGAACAGGACCAGGGCGGCCGCCAGGAGCAGGTACACCGGGATCACGTGGGCACGCGTGACCAGCAGCGGGTCGAACTCGTGGCGCGGCGAGCCGGGGTCGCCGGAGTGCGGGCCCGTGCCGGTCACCACGGTGCCCAGGTACACGGCGGCCCACGTCAGCGCGAACGCCGCCCAGGCGGCGGCACGGGACCGGCCGGTGGTGGCGCCGTCCACGAGGGGCACCCCCGCCCGGCCGGCACGGCGCTCGGCGGCGATGCGCACCACGAGCAGGGTCGCCACGGCCACCATGATCGAGGACACGATGAAGTGGCCGGCCACCCACCACGGGTTCAGATTCGTCAGGACCACGACGCCGCCCACGAGGGCCTGCGCGGGAATGCCGGCCAGCAGGCCCACGGAGAGCCAGAAGGGGCTCCGGTGGGTGCCGCGCAGGTTCCACAGGGACAGGAACATGGCGGCGGCGATGACCACCAGGACGAACGTCAGCGTCCGGTTGCCGAATTCGATGTAGCCGTGGATGCCCATCTCTGGGGTGTTGGTGAGGGACTCGGGTGAGCACTTGGGCCACGTGGGGCAGCCCAGGCCGGAGCCGGTGAGGCGCACGGCGCCGCCGGTGACGATGATGCCGATCTCGGACGCCAGGGACGCCACGGCGAGGGCCATGGTGGCCTTCGTGAGGCGCTGCGGCAGGCGGGCGGCGAGCCCGGCCGGGGCGGTCCCGGCCGCGGGGGTGGTGGTGGACACGGTGTCCTTCCGATCGTTCGATGCAGGGGGACGGGGAACGGCTCAGGGCCGCCAGCGGAACCAGCGGAGCGCGGCCGCGACGGCCACGGCGCCCCACAGGGTGAGCACGAGCAGGGGGACGGGCGACCAGGCCCCGTCCAGGAGGGCGGCCCGCAGGGCCGTGCCCAGCGCGCCGGAGGGGAGCAGGTCCACGCCGGGCACCCGCGCGGGGAACACCGTGCCGCCGACGGCGCCGAACAGCACCCACAGCAGGTTGGCGACGGCGAGGGTCGCCTCCGGCCGGGCCGTGCCGGCGAGCAGCAGCCCGAGGGCCGTGAAGGCGGCGGCCCCCAGCGCGAGGGCGACGAGGGCCGGCAGGATCCCCTCGGGGTCCGGACGCCAGCCGAGCGCCAGGCCGACGCCGCCGATCACGCTCACCTGCACCAGCAGGAGGGCCACCACCGCCAGGGCCTTGCCGGCGACGAGGCCGAGCGTGCCCAGCGGGGTGGTGGCCAGGGCGGCGAGCACGTCGTAGCGACGCTCGAAGCCCGTGGCGATCGCGGTGGCCGTGAACGCGGAGCTGATCACGGCCAGGGCGAGCACGCCGGGCACGGCCACGTCCAGGCCCGAGCGGCCGGGGGCGTCCAGCAGGCCGGTGACGTGCACGCCCACGAGCGCGAGCAGGGGCAGCACCACGGTGACGAGCAGCTGCTCGCCGTTGCGCAGCGCGGTGCCGGTCTCGTAGCCGGCCTGACGCAGGACGCGGGCGGCCAGCGGGGCGGCGCCGGCGTGGGCTCCGGTGCCGGCCGGGGCGCGGTGGTCGACGACGGGCGTGCTCATGCGGCGGTCTCCCGGAGGATCTGCTCGAGGCGCAGTCCGGCGCGCTCGAATCGGGTGGGCATCAGGGCGTGCTCCCGCCAGCTCGCGGCGAGAACGGCCAGGTCGTCCGGGCCGCGGACGCCGGCCACGCGCAGGCGGGCGGACTCGTCGAGGCCGGCCGCGCGCAGCGGCGCGGGCAGGGTGTCGGCCCAGGCGCGGACGGCGTCGGGGGAGGCGTCGCCGAAGTCCACGTCGACGACGTCGCCCTCGGCCACGCGCGTGAGCTCGGCCAGCGAGCCGGAGCGCACCACGCGGCCGGCGCGCAGGATGGCGACGTCGTCCGCGAGCCGCTCGGCGTCGTCGAGCAGGTGCGTGGTCAGCAGCACGGCGGCGCCGCGGTCGGTCTGTTCACGCACGACGTCGTGCACGACGGGCCGGGTCTCCGGGTCGAGGCCCGCGGTGGGCTCGTCGAGGAACAGCATGTCCGGCCGGCCGACGAGGGCGGCCGCGAGCGCGACGCGCTGGCGCTGGCCACCGGAGAGGCGGCGCAGGGGGCGACCGGCGACGTCGGCGATCAGCAGGCGCTCCAGCAGCGGCTCGACGGGCAGCGGGTCGCGGTACAGGGACGCCACGTGGCCGACGAAGCGGCGGGCGGGGATCGCGGGCGGCAGGCCGCCCTCCTGCCACATCACGCCGATGCGGGCGCGCAGGTCGGCGGAGGCCCGCCACGGGTCTGCGCCGAAGACGCGCACGGTGCCGGCGTCGGGCCGGTCCATGCCGTGGCAGAGGCCGAGGGTGGTGGACTTGCCGGCCCCGTTGGGGCCGAGCAGCACCGTGACGGCGCCGGCACGGGCGGTGAGGTCGACGCCCCGCAGGACGGGGGTGCGGGACCGGCCGCGGCCGAGGCTCCGGTGGACGTCGCTCAGGCGCAGGACGGGCTCGTCGCGCGGCACGGGATCCGGGGTCAGGGGAGGTCGGGGCACTGTGCCAGTCTAGTCCTCGGGCCCTGCGACCCCGGCTCGTGGGGCCGGGGCGCCCGGTCTGACGCGGGTTCCGCCGCGGGCGTCATCAAGCCAGGCGAGCCTCACTTGAACCGTTCCAGATCAATAGGTCATGATGGCGTGGTGTATTCGGATCAGTCTGCGTCGCCCCCCGCTCCGGCCCCGGCCGAGGGCACGCGCGAGCGTGTGCTGCAGCTGGTCCTGACGCGTGGACCCGTGAGCGCGGCCGAGATCGGTCGCGAGCTGGAGCTGACCGCCGCCGCCGTGCGCCGCCATCTGGACGCGCTCGAGGAGGACTCGCTCGTCGAGGTCAAGCGGGTCACCGCGGCCCGCGGCGCGGGACGGCCCTCCCGTCGCTACGTGGTCACCTCGCACGCGCAGGAGCACCTGCCCAAGGACCACCTCGCCGTCGCCCTGGACACCCTGGCCCGCCTCGAGGAGCTCGGCGGGGAGGAGGAGGTGCGCCGCGCCGCGCGCCACGCCTTCCGGGAGATCGAGGAGCGCTTCACGGCCGCCGTCGGCGGCCGGGAGACCGCGCTGCAGGACCGCACCCGGATCCTCGCCCGGGTCCTCGACGAGGCCGGCTACGCCGGCACGCTGCGCCACTTCGGCGCGGGCCTGGCGCCCACCCTCCGCGCGGACCAGGTCTGCCAGGGGCACTGCCCGTTCCAGGGAATTCCCGCGCGCCATCCGGAGTTCTGTGAAGAGGAGACCGCGCTGTTCGCCCGCCTGCTCGAGGTGGACGTGCGCCGGCTCTCGACCCTCGCCGCCGGCGCCCACGTGTGCACCACACATGTGCCGCTGGGCCGCGACTGAGCCGCGCGGGCCTCGCCCCGGCTCCCGCCGACCACCCGACCGACCCCGACCGCAGTGACTAGTGAGAGAGGCTGAGATGACCGACCAGATCGTCCAGCGGGACTCCGCGGAGACCGCCGACCCCGGCGTGATCCAGGAGATCCTCGACAAGAACCCCGAGCTCAACGCCATCGGCGCCTACCAGTACGGCTGGGCCGACTCCGACGCGGCCGGCGAGAAGGCCGTCCGCGGTCTGAACGAGGACGTCGTGCGCGACATCTCCGGCAAGAAGGACGAGCCGGAGTGGATGCGCGACCTGCGCCTGAAGGCCCTCAAGTACTTCGAGCGCAAGCCGATGCCGGCGTGGGGCCCGGACCTGTCCGGCATCGACTTCGACAACATCAAGTACTTCGTGCGCTCCACCGAGGGCCAGGCCAAGACCTGGGAGGACCTGCCCGAGGACATCCGCAACACCTACGAGCGCCTGGGCATCCCCGAGGCCGAGCGCGAGCGTCTCGTGGCCGGCGTCGCCGCCCAGTACGAGTCCGAGGTCGTCTACCACCAGATCCGCGAGGACCTGGAGGAGCAGGGCGTCGTGTTCCTCGACACCGACACCGCGCTCAAGGAGCACCCGGAGATCTTCGAGGAGTACTTCGGCACCGTGATCCCGGTCGGCGACAACAAGTTCGCCTCCCTGAACACGGCCGTGTGGTCCGGCGGCTCCTTCGTGTACGTGCCCAAGGGCGTGCACGTGGAGATCCCGCTGCAGGCCTACTTCCGCATCAACACGGAGAACATGGGCCAGTTCGAGCGGACGCTGATCATCGCGGACGAGGACTCGTACGTGCACTACATCGAGGGCTGCACCGCCCCGATCTACCAGTCCGACTCGCTCCACTCGGCCGTCGTCGAGATCGTGGTGAAGAAGAACGCGCGCGTGCGCTACACCACCATCCAGAACTGGTCCACGAACGTGTACAACCTCGTGACCAAGCGCGCCGTGGTCGAGGCCGGCGGCACCATGGAGTGGATCGACGGCAACATCGGCTCCAAGGTGACCATGAAGTACCCGGCCGTGTACCTGACCGGCGAGCACGCCACCGGCGAGACCCTCTCCGTCGCGTTCGCGGGCAAGGACCAGCACCAGGACACCGGCTCCAAGATGGTGCACATGGCCCCGCACACGAACTCCTCGATCGTGTCCAAGTCCGTGGCCCGCAGCGGCGGCCGCGCCGCCTATCGCGGCCTGGTGCAGATCGCCGAGGGCGCGAACGGCTCCGCCAACTCGGTGGTGTGCGACGCCCTGCTCGTGGACACGGTCTCCCGCTCCGACACCTACCCGTACATCGACATCCGCGAGGACGACGTGACCCTCGGCCACGAGGCGACCGTCTCGAAGGTGTCCGAGGAGCAGCTCTTCTACCTCATGAGCCGTGGCATGTCCGAGGACGAGGCCATGGCCATGATCGTGCGCGGCTTCATCGAGCCGATCGCCCGCGAGCTGCCCATGGAGTACGCGCTCGAGCTCAACAAGCTGATCGAACTGCAGATGGAAGGATCGGTGGGCTGACATGACCGACACCGTTGAGAACACCCAGCGGACCATGATCCCGGGCATGGGCGAGGAGGGCGAGAAGCTCACCGCCGCGCAGAACCCGGCCGCCCGGGCCGGGGGCCGGGAGCGCAACGCCGCGGGCTCGCGCGCCGATCGCCTCAGCTCCTTCGAGCTGTCCGACTTCCCCGTGCTCACGGGGCGCGAGGAGGACTGGCGCTTCACCCCGCTCAAGCGCCTGGGCGGGCTGCACCTGCCCGAGGGCGACGACGCGCGCCTGACCGGTGCCGCGCCCGCCGTGACCGTGGCCGAGCAGGCCGGCGTCACGGTGGAGACCGTGGCCCGCGACGACGCCCGCGTCGGCTCCGTGCTGACCCCGGACGACCGCGTGTCCGCCGCGGCCTGGAACTCGGTCTCCGAGGCCACCGTCGTCACGATCTCCGGCGAGGTCGCCGAGCCGGTGCGCATCGACGTCGTCGGCTCCTCCGCCGACCCGGCCGCGATGCACCTGACCGTGCTCGTGGAGGAGAACGCGCAGGCCGACGTCGTGATCGCCCACCGCGGCACCGCCGTGCTGGCCCAGAACGTCGAGTTCGACGTGCGCCGCGACGCCCGCCTGAACGTGGTCGCACTGCAAGCCTGGGAGGGCGATGCCGTGCACGTCTCGGCCCAGCAGGCCTCGGTCGCCACGAACGCGCACTTCAAGCACGTGGCCGTGTCCTACGGCGGCGGCGTGGTGCGGCTGACCCCGACCGCGCGGTTCGCCGCGGAGCGCGGCGAGGCCGAGATGTACGGCCTGTACTTCGCCGACGCCGGTCAGCACCTCGAGAACCGCCTGTTCGTGGACCACAACCAGCCGGACTGCGTCTCGAACGTGCTCTACAAGGGCGCCCTGCAGGGCACGGACGCGCGCACCGTGTGGGTGGGCGACGTGCTGATCCGCAAGGAGGCCGAGGGCACGGACACGTACGAGAAGAACCAGAACCTGCTGCTCTCCGACGGGGCGCGCGCGGACTCGGTGCCGAACCTGGAGATCGAGACCGGCGTGATCGAGGGGGCGGGCCACGCGTCCGCGACCGGCCGCTTCGACGAGACCCAGCTGTTCTACCTGATGGCCCGCGGCATCTCCGAGACCGAGGCCCGCCGCCTGATCGTGCGCGGCTTCCTCAACGAGATCATCCAGAAGATCGGCATCGGCGACGTCGAGGACGAGCTGACCGCCGTCATGGAGGACGAGCTCCGCATCGCGCAGCTCTGACCGACGCCCCGCAGACCCCACCGCCTTCCACCCGAGGAGAACCACCATGGCAACCCTGCAGATCACCGACCTGCACGTGCAGATCGCGACCGAGAACGGCCCCAAGGAGATCCTGAAGGGCCTCTCCCTGACCATCGAGACGGGCGAGACCCACGCGATCATGGGCCCGAACGGCTCCGGCAAGTCCACCCTGGCCTCGACCATCGCCGGCCACCCGCGCTACGAGGTCACCTCCGGCTCCATCACCCTCGACGGCGAGGACGTGCTGGAGATGGGCGTCGACGAGCGCGCCCAGGCCGGCCTCTTCCTGGCCATGCAGTACCCCGTGGAGATCCCGGGCGTCACCATGACCAACTTCCTGCGCACCGCCAAGACCGCGCTTGACGGCGAGGCCCCCTCGCTGCGCACCTGGACCAAGGACGTCAAGGGCGCCTTCGAGGCCCTGCAGATCGACCCGGCGTTCATGAACCGCAACGTCAACGAGGGCTTCTCCGGCGGCGAGAAGAAGCGCGCCGAGATCCTCCAGCTCGAGCTGTTCAAGCCCAAGTTCGCGATCCTCGACGAGACCGACTCCGGCCTCGACGTCGACGCGCTGCGCATCGTCTCCGAGGGCGTCAACCGCGCCCAGGCGCAGAACGAGATGGGCACCCTGCTGATCACCCACTACACGCGGATCCTCAACTACATCAAGCCGGACCACGTGCACGTGCTGGTGGACGGCCGCGTCGCCGAGTCCGGCGGCCCGGAGCTCGCCGAGCAGCTCGAGGCCGAGGGCTACGCCCGCTTCGAGAAGGCCGCGGCGGGGGCCTGAGATGACGGAGACCGCGAACCAGGTGCCCACGGAGGACATCCGTGAGGCCCTCAAGGACGTGATCGACCCGGAGCTGGGCGTCAACGTCGTGGACCTGGGTCTGCTCTACGGGCTGCACTACGCCGACGACGGCGCGCTGCTCGTGGACATGACCCTGACCACCGCGGCCTGCCCGCTCACGGACGAGATCGAGGACCAGGTCTCCCGCGCGATCGGCACCATGGTGGACGAGTGGCGGCTGAACTGGGTCTGGATGCCCCCGTGGGGCCCCGAGCGGATCACCGAGGACGGGCGCGACCAGATGCGCGCCCTTGGCTTCAACATCTGATCCGGTCCGGACGACGACGGCGGCCCCTCACCTTCGCCCAGGAGGTGAGGGGCCGCCGTCGTCGTGGGGGAGTGCGGACGGACCCGCAGGCGCGGTGCTCTCGGCTCAGATGTCCAGGGAGGGGGCCCGGAACGTGTCGCACTGGCGGATGTCGGGCTCCTGCTGGGCGCTCTGGTAGCCGCGCATGAACCAGGCCATGCGCTGCTCGGAGGTGCCGTGCGTGAACGCCTCGGGGTCCACCCGCCCGGTGTGGGTGGACTGGATGCGGTCATCGCCCACGGCGGAGGCCGCGTCGATGGCCTGGCGCAGCTGGTCCTGCGAGATCGGCTTCAGGAACGGCTCACCGGACTCGGGGTCCACGGTGGAGGTGGCATGCCCGGCCCACATGCCGGCGAAGCAGTCGGCCTGCAGCTCTGCGCGCACGGCGCCGGAGGTGGGGCCGGTGGTCCCGTCCTTCGAGTGCTGCAGGTAGCCGGTCACCTGCTGAACGTGGTGGCCGTACTCGTGCGCCACGATGTACTCCTCCGCCAGCGGTCCGCCCTCGGCGCCGAAATCGGTCTGCAGCGTCTCGAAGAACGCGGTGTCGAAGTACATGGACTCGTCCGCCGGGCAGTAGAACGGGCCCGTGGCCGAGGAGGCGCTGCCGCAGCCGGTGCTCACGCCGCCCTGGAACAGGGTCAGCTGCGGCTGGCGCCACTGGATGTCCGAGAACTGGGCGAGGTACTCGCCCCAGAACTCGTCCGCGGCCTCGGTGGTCGCGACGACGCGGCAGTCCGTGTTCTGGTTGGCGTCCGCACCGCTGGCGCACTCCTCGTCCGAGAGGGGCTGGCTCTGGCCGCCCGAGCCCGTCTGCTGCTGGTACTGACTCTGGCCGACGGACCCGCCGCCCGTGTCGATCCCGAGCTGCTCGGCCAGCCCGGGGGCGAAGATCGCGAGCAGCAACGCGAGCAGGCCGCCGCCACCGCCGATGGCGATGCCCCGGCCCCCCAGCCCGCCGCCACCGCCCGATCGGGCCCGGCCGGCGTCGATCTGCACGTTCTCGTTGAAGCTCATGGGGCCAGAGTGTAGACGGACTAGACTGGCCCGGCACCGCGCTGGCCCCCGCCCGTCGAGATCGGCCGGGCCCCGCCGATGCACCCCTGTTCCCCCCTCGACCCTTGGAGTCTGACACCCCCATGCTGACCGTCACCGATGTCGAACTGCGCGTGGGCACCCGTCTCCTCATGGACGAGGTGAACTTCCGCGTGGACAAGGGGGACAAGGTCGGCCTCGTGGGGCGCAACGGCGCCGGCAAGACGACGCTGACCAAGGTCCTGGCCGGCGGCGGGCAGCCCACGGCGGGCACCGTGACCCGGACCGGGCGCATCGGCTACCTGCCCCAGGACCCCAAGGTCGAGGACATGGACCAGTCCGGCCGCGACCGCATCCTCTCCGCCCGCGACCTGGACCAGACCATCCGGCGCATGCGCGAGGCCGAGGCCGGGATGGCCGCCGTCGACGACGCCGAGCGGGAGCGGGCGATGAACCGCTACTCCCGCCTGGAGGCGGAGTTCGAGGCCCGCGGCGGCTACGCGGCCGAGTCCGAGGCCGCCCGGATCACGTCCAACCTCGGCCTGCCGGACCGCGTGCTGGACCAGCCGCTGCACACCCTCTCCGGCGGCCAGCGCCGCCGCGTGGAGCTCGCCCGCATCCTCTTCTCCGACGCGGACATCATGCTGCTGGACGAGCCCACCAACCACCTCGACCACGACTCGATCGTGTGGCTGCGCGACTACCTGAAGACCTACTCCGGCGGCCTCCTGATGATCTCGCACGACGTGGAGCTCATGGAGATGACCGTGAACAAGGTCCTCTACCTGGACGCGAACCGGCAGACCATGGACGTCTACAACATGACGTGGAAGAACTACCTCGCCCAGCGCCAGCAGGACGAGGCGCGCCGCCGCCGGGAGTTCGCCAACGCGGAGAAGAAGGCCTCGGCCCTCATGGCCCAGGCCGAGAAGATGCGTGCCAAGGCGACCAAGGCCACCGCCGCGCAGAACATGATCAAGCGCGCCGAGCGGCTCATGCGCGGCGTCGAGGGCGAGCGCGCGGTCGACCGCGTGGCCGCGATCCGCTTCCCCACCCCGCAGGCCTCCGGCAAGACGCCGCTGCGCGCCGAGAACCTCTCCAAGTCCTACGGCTCGCTCGAGATCTTCACGGGAGTGGACCTGGCGATCGACCGCGGCTCGCGCGTGGTGATCCTGGGCTACAACGGCGCCGGCAAGACGACGCTGCTGCGCATGCTCGCCGGGGAGGAGACCCCGGACACCGGCGAGGTCCAGGCGGGCCACGGGCTCAAGCTGGGCTACTTCGCCCAGGAGCACGACACCCTGGACCAGGACGCGTCGGTCCTGGACAACATGCGCCACGCCGCCCCGCAGCTCGGCGACACCCAGGCGCGCACGCTGCTCGGATCGTTCCTCTTCCAGGGCGACGACGTCGACAAGCCCGCCCGCGTCCTCTCCGGTGGCGAGAAGACCCGCCTGGCGCTGGCCACGCTCGTGGCCTCGAGCGCGAACGTGCTGCTGCTGGACGAGCCCACGAACAACCTCGACCCCGCCAGCCGCGAGGAGATCCTGAACGCGCTGCAGCAGTACGAGGGCGCCGTGGTGCTCGTGACCCACGACGAGGGCGCCGTCGAGGCGCTCGACCCCGAGCGCGTGGTGCTGCTGCCGGACGGGGTCGAGGACCTCTGGAACGACGACTACAGGGACCTCATCACCCTCGCCTGAGTGCGCGGGCCGCCGAGGCGGAGGGCGGGCTCAGTCGAAGAGCGCATCCTCGGCCTCCTCATCCGTGAGCCGCCCGTCGCGCCGCCGGACCGGCTTGGCGCGGGGGACCCGGTGAGCGGAGAGCAGCCCGTCGTCCGCGGCGTCGTCGAGGGCGTCGGCCCGGTCGTTGCGGGCGCGCATCCACGCGGAGTACCCCCACACCCCGAAGCCCATGGCCGCGAACAGGTACCACTGGATCGCGTAGGACAGGTGCGGGCCCTCGTCGAGGGTGGGCTCGACGAGCTTCTGCGGCATCGGCTCCACCGCCGGGTCCTCCGTGACCATGATCCCGTAGGCAGTTCCGGCCACGGGCCCGCCCACGGTGTCGGCGATCTCGGCGAGGTCGATCGAGGGCACCTGGCCCTCCGGGGCGTCGCGGTCCAGGGCCGGCTCCCCGGGCTTGACCCGCACCACGACCTCGGCGTGGCCGGCGGGCGGGGCCGGCACGGCGTCCGGCTGACCCGGACTGTTGCCCACCGGGAGCCAGCCGCGGTCCACCACGACGACGGGGCCCTCGTCCGTCCGGAACGGCACGAGCACCTCGTAGCCGGGCTGGCCGGCCCGGGGGCGGTTGCGGACGATGAGCGTCTCGTCGACGAGGTACTCGCCGGTCAGTGTCACGGGCGTCCACTCGTCGTCGGTCTGGAACGCGGTGAACAGCCGGGAGGCCTCGGCGAACGGAACCGGGTCGTCGTCGTAGTTCTCCAGGACGCGGTTGACGCGGTGCTGGACCTCCACGCGGCGGTCCCACTGCCACTGCGCGAGCGCATGGCACAGGAAGGCGAAGAGGACGCACACCACGAAGCCGAGGATCCACGGGCCGGTGGCGAGGAAGCCGAAGCGCAGGGCAGGAAGGCGTTCGGCGTCGCGGGCGGTCGGGTCCGTCATGGGGGCGGGGGTGCTCATGGGCGCGGGGGCTCCTGCGGGGTCTCGGGCGTGTCGACCTCGGGCGCCTGCGTGGCGGCCGGATCGAGCGGGCGGGAGCGCCGCAGGAAGCCGCGGGCGCTCAGGAAGTCGTCCAGGAAGGGCCGATGGTCCGTGCAGGCCAGCCAGGTCTTCACGCGGTCCGGGGCGTGGACGCGCGGGTTGTTCCACTCCAGGGCCCAGGCGGCCTCCGCGGTGCAGCCACGACGCGAGCAGACCGGCCGCTCGGGCCCGTCCACGGCGGCGTGCGGGGATCGGGCAGTGGAGGCACCGGCGGCGGGGTCAAGGCGGCCGGACGCGAGGGCGCCCAGCAGGTCCATGCCCGGCTCACCCGGGACCGCGCCGATCACGCGCCGCCCCGTCCGGGCAGGCCGGGACTGCCGGCGGACGAGGACCCTCGGCCCAGCGCCCGTGGCGCACGGTCGCGCGGGTCGTCCACGAGGTCGCCGGTGAGCACGACCGGCTCGGGCGCCGCCGCGTCGTCGGGGCGGGGGGTCAGGGCCGGTCCCTGGGCGGGCACGGCGCGCAGGGTGCCGGCCTGCTGCGGGCCGGTGTTGTTCACGCGCACGACGGCGACGTAGGGCAGCACGACCGCGCCGAGGATGAACCCGAGCTGCCACCAGCCGTGGGTGAAGAGCGCGGCGACGAAGCAGGCGGTGCGGAGCAGCATCTGGACCAGGTAGACCCTCATGCGCGCCTCCCGGTCCGCGCTGCGGCCGGCGGCGGCGGTGGTGACCCCCTGGACCTCCGGTGTCGCCCCGCGCCCGGCGTGGGCGGGACGGCCGGCTCGGGAGCCGGCGGCGGAGCTGGTCATGGCGCATCCTCCTGGCACGTCGCGCCCTGCGGGGCCCCCGCGCGGCCGCGGACGTAGAGTGGTGGTTCACATGCCGGCGCGCCCGCCGTCGGCGGCGTCCCGCAGGACGGCGTCGACGGCGCCGCGCCGGTGCTCCAGTCTAGTCCCGTCCCGTCCGGAAGGTGTTCCCATGGCCGATCAGACCACCACGCCCGCAGCGGACGCGCAGGCCGCCGGCCGCAGCGTCCTCGTCACGGGGGGCAACCGCGGCATCGGCCTGGCCATCGCCCGGGCGTTCGCCGCGAACGGCGACCGCGTGGCCATCACCTCCCGCTCGGGGGAGGGGCCGGAGGGGGTCCTCGCGGTCCGGGCCGACGTGACGGACGCGGCCTCCGTGGACGCGGCCTTCCGCGAGGTCGAGCAGGCCCACGGCCCGGTCGAGGTGCTCGTGGCCAACGCCGGGATCACCCACGACCAGCTGCTGCTGCGCATGTCCGAGGATGACTTCACCTCGGTGATCGACACGAACCTCACCGGCGCCTTCCGCGTGGTGCAGCGCGCCACCAAGGGCATGATACGCCTGAAGCGCGGCCGCATCGTCCTGATCTCCTCCGTGGTGGGCCTGCTCGGCTCGCCCGGCCAGGTCAACTACGCCGCCTCCAAGTCCGGCCTCGTCGGGATGGCCCGCTCGATCACGCGCGAGCTCGGCGCGCGCGGCATGACCGCGAACGTCGTGGCCCCCGGCTACATCGACACCGAGATGACGCAGTCCCTCGACGACGAGCTCAAGGCCCAGTACAAGACGTCCATCCCGGCCGGCCGCTTCGCCGCCCCGGAGGAGGTGGCCGGCGTCGTGCGCTGGCTGGCCTCGGACGAGGCCGCGTACATCTCCGGGGCCGTGATCCCCGTGGACGGCGGCCTGGGCATGGGCCACTGACGACCACCGACCGCTGAGCAGACAGGAAGCACAGAACATGACCGAGCAGGACCTGGCCGGACGCGGCGTCGTCGTCACCGGCTCCTCCCGCGGCATCGGAGCCGCCACCGCCGAGCTGCTGGCCGCCCGCGGCGCGGGCGTCGTGGTGAACTACCGCCAGAAGGCGCCGCGCGCGAACAAGGTGGTGCAGAGGATCGAGGAGGCCGGCGGCCGCGCCGTGGCCGTGGGCGGCGACGTGACCGTCGCCGAGGACCGGGCCGCGCTGCTGGACGCCGCCGTGGAGCACTTCGGCTCACTCGACGTGCTCGTGCTCAACGCCTCGGGCGGCATGGAGTCCCAGTTCGGCGAGGACTACGCCCTGAAGCTCAACCGTGACGCCCAGGCCGCGCTGGCCGACGCCGCGCTGGAGCGCATGGGCGCCGGCGGGCAGATCGTGTTCGTGACCTCCCACCAGGCGCACTTCATCGACGAGGTCGCCACCATGGACTCCTACGAGCCCGTGGCCCGCTCCAAGCGCGCCGGCGAGGACGCGCTGCGCGAGCGCATCCCCGCGTTCACGGAGAAGGGCGTGGGCTTTGTGGTGGTCTCCGGCGACATGATCGAGGGCACCATCACCGCCACCCTGCTCGACCGCGCCGAGCCCGGTGCCATCGAGGCCCGCCGCGAGGCCGCCGGCAAGCTCTACTCGGTGGAGGAGTTCGCCGCCGAGATCGCCTCTCTCGTGGGCCGCGACGACCTCGAGGTCGGCCACACCGAGCTCGTGGGCGGCGCCGAGGACTTCCTCGGGCAGGACTGAACCGCACCACACCCCTGACCACGAGGGCCGGATCCGTGGGATCCGGCCCTCGTGGCATCTCGGCTCGGGCGGCTCAGAGACCGAGGAGCCACCGCAGGGGGGTGAAGGAGGGCACGTCGACGACGACGTCCGCGTGCTCCCGGAGGATCGGCTTGGCGCACAGCGCCACGCCGCAGCCGGCCGCCTCGAGCAGATCGATGTCGTTGGCGCCGTCGCCCACGCCCACGGCCTGCTCGGGGGTGAGCCCCGCGTCCTCGGCCCAGGCGCGCAGCATGGCGGCCTTGGCCGCGCGGTCCACGACGTCGCCGAGCACCCTCCCGGTCAGGTGCCCGTCCCGCACCTCGAGCTCGTTGGCGCAGTAGGCGTGCACGCCCCACGCCTCGGCCAGCGGGGCGAGCACCTGGGTGAAGCCGCCGGAGACCGCGCACACCCGGCCGCCGGCCGCGGTGATGGCCTCGATCAGCGCGAGGGCTCCGTCGGTGGGCCGGATGGCCCGCACCACGTCCGCCACGACGCCCACGGGCAGCCCCGCGAGCGCCTCGACGCGCGCGTGCAGCGAGGCGGCGAAGTCGAGCTCACCGCGCATCGCCCGCTCCGTCACCTCAGCGACCTCGGCCTCGCGGCCGGCGTGGGCGGCGAGCAGCTCGATGACCTCCTGCCGGATCAGCGTGGAGTCCACGTCCGTCACCACGAGGGGCGCCGGCGCGGCGGCGACCGCCGCCGGCAGCGTGAGCACGTCCCACCCGGAGCCCGGCTCCGGGGCCGCCGCCCACTCGTCCGCGGCGAAGCGCCAGCCCAGCAGGCCGTCGTCGGTGAGCCGCTCGGCGTCGTCGGGCACGCCGGCCGGGGGCGCGTCCGTGACGAGGAGGGCGGGGTCGGCGGTGACGACGAGGCGGCGCAGGGTGCTCATGCGCGGCATCCTAGGCGGGGGTGCGGGCGCGGCCGGGCGTGCGTCGCATCGGCGACGCGCCGGCCGGCCGGACTAGGCTGGCCCCCATGACCACCCCCGCGCCTCCCGACGACTGGTTCCTCCCGGATGAGGACGCCGTGCTGCAGATGCGCCGCGTGCGCGTGCGCCGCGGCACCACCGACATCCTCGGCCCCCTGGACTGGACGGTCCGCGCGGGGCAGCGGTGGATCGTGATGGGCCCGAACGGCGCCGGCAAGTCCACGCTGCTCCAGCTGGCCGCGGCCCGCCTGCACCCGACCGCCGGCGACGTCGGCGTGCTGGACGAGGTGCTCGGCGCCGTCGACGTGTTCGAGCTGCGCCCGCGCATCGGCCTGTCCTCCGCCCAGCTCGCCGCCCAGGTGCCCGCGAACGAGACCGTGCAGGACGCCGTCGTCACCGCCGCCTACGGGATCACCGGCACGTGGCGCGAGCGGTACGAGACGGAGGATCGCGCCCGCGCGCTCGGCCTCGTGGCGACCTGGGGGCTCTCCCGCC
This sequence comes from Micrococcus sp. CS26, assembly GCF_055522295.1. NCBI lineage: Bacteria > Bacillati > Actinomycetota > Actinomycetes > Micrococcales > Micrococcaceae > Micrococcus > Micrococcus sp. CS26. The sequence goes on along the minus strand of NZ_JBVFVY010000001.1, from coordinate 57,853 downwards.
TCGCGCACCGCGCGTTCGGCACCCTCTCCGACGGTGAGCGCAAGCGCGTGCTCATCGCCCGTGCCCTGATGACCGATCCCGAGCTGCTCCTGCTGGACGAGCCCGCCGCGGGCCTGGACCTCGCCGGGCGGGAGGACCTCGTGCGCCAGCTGACGGCGCTCGCCACGGACGAGGACGCGCCCGCGCTGGTCCTCGTCACGCACCACCTCGAGGAGGTGCCCCCGGGCTTCACGCATGCCCTGCTGCTGCGGGACGGCGGCGTCGTGGCGGCCGGGCCCATCGAGTCGACGCTCACCGAGGAGCACCTCTCCGCGGCGTTCGGCACGGACCTGAAGGTGACCCGCACAGGCGGTCGGTACACCGCCGTGGCCCGGTGACGGGGCTGCTGACCGCGCAGCTGCTGGGCATGGACCTGTGGCAGGTCCTGCTCGTGCTGCTCGCGGGGTTCTGGGCCGGCACGATCAACTCGGTGATCGGCTCGGGCACGCTCGTCACCTTCCCGACGCTCGTGGCGGTCGGGTTCCCGCCCGTGACGGCCCAGGTCTCCAACGCGATGGGCCTGGTGGCCTCGGGCTTCTCCGGCACGTACGGGTACCGCCGCGAGCTGGCCCAGTCCCGGGCGCTCCTGCCGAAGCTGACCGTCGCGTCCCTGCTCGGCGGGGTCATCGGCGCCGCGCTGCTCACCACGCTGCCCCCGGCCGTGTTCGGCTACGTCGCGCCGGTGCTGCTCGTGGTGGCCCTGACGGTCGTCGTGCTGCAGCCGCGCATCCAGGGGTGGGTCAGGCGTCGGGCGGAGGACCAGGGACCGACCCCCGGCGCGGACTCTCCCGTGCCGGTGGGCCCCGTGACCCCGACGCTGTGGACGCTCGTGTTCCTGACCGGCATCTACGGCGGCTACTTCGTGGCCGCCCAGGGCGTCATGCTCATGGCGATCTTCGGCGTGCTGCTGGTGGGCGGCACCCTCGTGCACGCCAACGCCGTGAAGACGTGGCTGTCGCTGGTGGTCAACCTCACCGCCGCGGCGTTCTACCTGGTGTTCGCCTTCGACCGCATCGACTGGCGGGCCGTGCTGTTGATCGCGCTCTCCTCGCTCGTGGGCGGGCTCGTGGGCGCGCGGATCGGGCGGCGCATCTCGCCGACGGCGTTGCGCGTCACCATCGTGATCGTGGGCCTGGCCGGGCTGGTGGTCATGGTGATGCGGCAGGTCTCGGGTGGGTGAGGGCGGGACCCGCGAGGTGCGCCTGGAGCGGATCGAGGACCTCGCCGACCCCCGCCTGGCCCCCTACACGACCATGACGGACGCGGCCCTGCGCCGTCGCGTCGACGCGGAGCACGGCGTCTTCCTCGCCGAGTCCTCCCAGGTGGTCCGCCGCGCACTGGACACCGGACACACCCCGCGCTCCTTCCTGCTGGGGGACCGCTACCGCGGGTCCTTCGCGGACGTGCTCGCCGCCCATCCGGACGTCCCGGTCTTCACCGGACCCGACGACGTGCTCGAGGCCCTCACCGGCTTCCACCTGCACCGCGGCGCCCTGGCCGCGATGGACCGCCCCGCGCCCCGGCCGCTCGCCGACGTCCTCGCGGGCGCCCGGCGCGTGCTCATCGCCGAGGACCTCGTGGACCACACGAACCTGGGCGCCGTGGTGCGCTCCGCCGTCGCCCTCGGCTGGAACGCACTGCTGCTCACCCCGCAGGCCGCCGACCCGCTGTACCGGCGCGCCATCCGCGTCTCGATGGGCACGGTGTTCCGCCTGCCGTGGGCGCGCCTGCCCGGTCCGGTCGCCGAGTCGCTGCCCGCGCTGCGGGCGGCCGGGTTCGCGGTGGCCGCCCTCGAGGTGACGGAGCGGGCCGTGGGCCTGGACTCCGCTCGGATCGAGCCGCTGCGGACCGCCGAGCGTCTGGCCCTCGTCCTCGGCCAGGAGGGGCCGGGGGTCCGGCCCGAGACCCTCGCCCAGACCGACGCCGACGTCGTCATCCCCATGCCCGCCGGCGTCGACTCGCTGAACGTGGCCGCGGCCGCGGCGGTCGCGCTGTGGGAGCTGCGCGCACGCTGACCGGCCCGGGTGCGGTAGAGTGGGCGGCTGGCCCGCCGTCCGGCGGACCCCCTGACCACACCTCTCGCGCCCCTGGTCCCAATCAGGCGGCTGACACGAAGGATGCACCATGAAGTCTGAGATCCACCCGGATTACCGCTACGTCATCTTCAACGACCTCGCCTCCGGTGAGAAGATCCTCACCCGCAGCACCGCGAACTCCGAGAAGACCGCGGAGTGGACCGATGGCAACACCTACCCGGTGATCGACGTCGAGATCTCGGCCGCCTCGCACCCGTTCTACACGGGCAAGCAGCGCATCATGGACACCGCCGGCCGCGTCGAGCGCTTCAACGCCCGCTTCAAGGGCTTCGGCGGCAAGAAGTGACCGCGGCGGCCTGAGCCGCGCGCCCACCACGACGACGGGCCCCGGGCCCCCGGAGCGATCCGGGCGGTGCGGGGCCCGTCGCGTCGCCCGTAGGCTGGCGGGCATGACGACTCTCCACGGTGAATACAAGGTGATCGGCGGCAAGCTGGTCGCGGCGGACCTGAGCCTCGCGGACGGCCGGATCGCGACCGCGAGCATCAACGGCGACTTCTTCCTCGAGCCGGACGAGGCGCTCGAGGACCTCAACGCGGCGGTGGCCGGGCTGTCCGCGGACGCCGAGCACCGGGTCATCCGGGAGGCCGTCGAGCGGGGGCTGCGCTCCGAGGCCGAGCTGTTCGGCGTGGACGCCTTCGCGGTCGCCTCGGCCGTGCGTCGGGCCCTCGGCAAGGCGACCACGTGGGGGGACCACGAGTGGGAGGTCATCGGGCCGGAGCCGATGCCGATCGCGCTGACCGTGGCCCTGGACGAGGTGCTCACCCGGCAGGTGGCCGAGGGACGTCGCAAGCCGACCCTGCGCCTGTGGCAGTGGAACGAGCCGGCCGTGGTGATCGGCGCCTTCCAGTCGCTCGCCAACGAGGTGGACCCCGAGGGGGCGCGGCGGCACGGCATCAACGTGGTGCGGCGGATCTCCGGCGGCGGCGCGATGTTCATGGAGGCGGACAACTGCGTCACGTACTCGATGCACGTGCCGTCGTCGCTGGTCGACGGGCTGGAGACGGCGGAGACCTACCCGTTCCTGGACGAGTGGACCATGGACGCGCTCTCCCGGCTCGGCGTGCACGCGTTCTACCAGCCGCTCAACGACATCGCCACGGACCAGGGGAAGATCGGCGGCGCCGCGCAGAAGCGGGTGGGCACGGCCGGGCTGCTGCACCACGTGACGATGAGCTACGACATCGACGCGGACAAGATGCTCGAGGTGCTGCGCATCGGCCGGGAGAAGCTGCGCGGCAAGGGCGTGACCTCGGCGAAGAAGCGCGTGGACCCGCTCCGGCGCCAGACCGGCGTCTCCCGCGCCGAGATCTGGGAGACCATGATGACCACCTTCGAGGAGCGCTACGGCGCCCGCCGCGTCGAGCTGGACGAGGCCACCCGTGAGGAGGCCGAGCAGCTGGCCCGCACCAAGTTCGCGACCCCGGAGTGGACCGCGCGGGTGCCCTGAGCCGCCTGACGGCGTCCCGGCACCGTCCGGCACGCTTCCGTCCGGGGGCGGTTTGCGGTGGTATTCGACGTGAGTACCGCCCGAAACCGCCCCCGACGCGTCGAGGTGTGGCGGGGCGGCTCTGTCAGGATCGGACCATGACCCCCGACGACGACGCCCCCGTCCGCCTGATCGCCCGCTCCGACGCCCCGGGGCGCCCACGGTCGACCGTGGACGTCCACTGCGCCCTCGAGCTGGAGCTGGCCTCCGGCCGCCGCGTGCCTCTGCTCACGGACCGCGGCTGGACGAGCCGGGCGGCGGCCGCACGCCTGCCCAGGAGGAGACGCGACACTGGGACGCGCTGGCAGCGGTCGCGGCCGAGGCCGGGGTGCCGGTGGGGGCCGCAACGTTGCGCGAGCTGCCGCTCGTGGGGGAGACCTCGCCCGAGCTGGCCGCCCTCGTGGACCGGGCGCACCGCGAGGCCCGCGCCCTGAACCGGCTGCTCGGCGTCCACCCGCTGGCCCTCGGCACGGTCGCGCCGGCCGACGTGCTGGGCGCCGACGCGACCGCCGCGCTGCGGACCGGGCTGGCCGCGGGACTCGGCGTCGCGCCGACGGCGTGGGAGGACCCGGGCGTCGTGCTCGCGCCCGCCGCGGACGCCGACCCGGAGCTGCTGCACGTGGTCCTGCTGCACACGACCGCGGTGGTCGCCGGGCCACCCGCACTCGTGGCCCGCCTCGCGGACGCCGACGTCTCCGACCTGCTCGACGACGCCTCCCTCGGCGCGCACCTGCGCCGCCCGGTGGAGGACGTGTCGGCGGCCTGGCTCCACGCGGCCGACCGGCAGGCGCTGTCCCTCGACCCGGACGGCGGGGCCGCGCACGTGGCGCGCCACGCCGAACTGACGGCCGTGCTGGAGACGCGGCCCGTCGTCGTCGAGCGGGTGGGGATGCGCGACCGGGACGCCCAGCGCGCCGCCGACGCCGTGGGCCTGCGCCGGGTGGGCCGGGAACGCGTGCTCCGCGTCGCCGCGCCCTGAGCCACCGTGGTCACGACACGCCGTCTGTCCCGCAGGGACGCGGCGTGTCGTGACCACTCCGGGCTGGACCGGGCCGGCGGCTCAGCCCGCCGGCTGCGCCGCCTGCACGCGCAGGGACCGCCGCAGGGCGTCCGTGTGCTCCACGACCAGGCGCCGTAGGGCCCCCGGGGCGTCGGGGTGCTCGTCCAGCCAGCGCTGGGCCGCGGCCAGCGTCGGGTGCGACTCCTGCGCGTCCGCGTCGCCGGCCACCGCGTCCTGGCGGCCCGGGAACAGCCCGCCGATCGCGCGCGAGGCCAGCCCGTTGGATCGTGAGGCCCACACCGAGGTCAGGCGCGGCCAGAAGCCGGACTCGTAGGGGGCGAGGAGCTCGACCTCGCCCGCGGCGAAGCCGGCCGCCGTGGCCGAGAGCAGGTCGTTGGACAGCTCCGTGCCAGTGGCCGTGCGACCGGACATGACCGCCTCCCACGCCGCGGCCTTGACCTCGGCATCGGGGCGGGCGGCCGTGGCGAGGCGATGCCACGTGACCGTCTGGGCGGTGCGGCCGGCCTCGAGCTCCGCGTCCAGGCGGTCCTGGTCGGCCCGGCCGGTCGCGGCGAGGGCCTGGAGCACGAGCCAGCGCAGCTCCGCGTCGATCGCCAGGCCCGGCGCCGACGTCGCCGCGTCCTCGCCGAGCAGGGCGGCCTCGAGGGCCGCGGCCATCCCGACGTCGGCCCGCGCCAGCGTCGCCCACGTGCGGGCCGCGGTGCGCTGGCGGTCGGAGCCGGCCTCGAGCGTCCGGGTCTGTTCGGCCAGCACCTCGCCCACCAGAGCGCGCAGCGCGTCCCGGTCCTCGGCGCGGGCGTACTGGCCCACGGCCGCGGCGGCCTGCGCCAGTACCTGCGCGTGCACGCCCACGGTCGCGATCCGCGCGGACAGCGTCGCCACCGCGTCGAGGAACCGGGCGACCGGCAGCTCGCCGTCGCGGGTCATCGACCACAGGGCGGCCCACACGGTGGCCTCCGCGAGCGGGTCCGCGATGGGGTGGGTCAGGGCCGCGCGCAGCGACCCCGCATCGAGCGCGACGGCGGCGTAGGTGAGGTCCTCGTCGTTGGGCAGCACGAGGCGGACGCCCCCGGGGACCTCGAGGTCCGGCAGGGGCACGGCCGCGCCCTCCGCCCCACCCGGCACATCGGCGGTGACCTGGGCGGTGCGGCGCAGGACGCCGTCCTGCCCGGGCATGAAGACGCCGACCTTCAGCACGTGCGGGCGGAGGATCGGCCCGCCCGTGACCGGGTCCGCGCCCTCCTGGCGCAGCACCGGGGCGTCGCCGTCGACGTCGACCCGCAGCCGGGGCACGCCGGAGGTGTGCAGCCACGCGTCCGCCCACCCGCGCATGTCCCGCCCCGAGGCGGCCTCGAGCGCGGCCATGAAGTCGTCGAGGGAGGCGTTGCCCCACGCGTGGGCGGCGAAGTAGCGGTGTGCGGCGTCGAGGAACGCGTCCCGGCCCACGTAGGCGGCCAGCTGCTTGAGCACGGAGGCGCCCTTGGCGTAGGTGATGCCGTCGAAGTTCTGACGGGCGGCCTCGAGGTCGACGATGTCCGCGACGATGGGGTGTGTCGTCGGCATCTGGTCCTGCACGTACGCCCAGGCCTTGCGGCGGGACGCGAAGGTCACCCATGCGGTCCGGAAGTCGGTGGCCTCGTCCACGCCGAGGGCGCCCATGTAGTCCGCGAACGACTCCTTGAGCCACAGGTCGTCCCACCAGTGCATCGTCACGAGGTCGCCGAACCACATGTGCGCCATCTCGTGCAGGATCACGTTGGCCCGGCCCTCGTACTGGACCGCGGTGGCCCGCGAGGTGAACACGAAGTCCTCGGTGAAGGTCACGAGGCCCGGGTTCTCCATGGCGCCGAGGTTGTACTCGGGCACGAACGCCTGGTCGTACTTGCCCCACGGGTACGCGACGCCGAAGAGGTCGTGGAAGAACGTCAGCCCCCGCTTGGTCACGTCGAACACGGCCTCGGGGTCGAACGCGTCGGCCATCGTGCGCCGGGTGAACAGCCGCAGCGGCACGGCCTGCGCGCCGCTGGCCGGGTGACCGTCCCAGGCGTCCTCCCACTGCGCATAGGGGCCGGCGAGCAGCGTCGTGATGTAGGTGGACTGGGGGAGCGTCGGGGCGAACTCCACCCGGACGACACCGTCCCCGGCCGGCGTCCGGGACACCTCCGGCCGGTTCGAGGCCAGCACCCAGTCCTCGGGTCCGGTGAGGGAGAAGGTGAAGGCGGCCTTGAGGTCCGGCTGCTCGAAGTCCGGGAACACGCGGCGCGCGTCGGCGGGCTCGTACTGGGTGTAGAGGTAGACCTCGCCGTCGGCGGGGTCCGTGAAGCGGTGCAGGCCCTCGCCCGACCGGGAGTACACGGACCGGCCGACCAGCTCCACCACGTTCTGCGCCGCCAGGTCGGGCAGCAGAACCCGGGCCTGGCCCACGACCTCGGTCAGGTCCAGCGTCGTGCCGTTGAGGGTCACCGACTCCACGCCGCCGTGGATCCAGTCCAGGTGGGTCTGCACGCCCGGCTCAGCGCACGCGAAGCGGATCACGGTGCGGACCGGATAGGTGTCGGCCGCGGCGTCCCGGGCGTCGGAGAGGTCCACGTCCACGACGTAGTCCTGCACCGTGAGCAGGCGGGAGCGGTCCGCGGCCTCCGCGCGGGTGACGTTGGTGGCGTCGAGGTCGGGGGTGGTGTCGGTCAAGGCGAGCCTCCGGTCGGGGATCCAGCGGGGACGGCGACGCGCGGACACACCGCGGCGTGCCCGCGCGTCGGCGGTGGTCCGGGACCGGCGGCCCGGGGCCGCGTCAGTGCGGCGTCGGGACGGGCTGGCCCTTGGAGAGCACCGTCAGGCCGGATTCTGTCACGGTGTAGCCGTTCGCCTCGTCCTCCGCCCGGTCGAAGCCGATGCGCGCGCCCGGGGGCACGACCACGTTCTTGTCCAGGATCGCGTTGCGCACGTGGGCCCCCTCGCCGATCACGACGGAGTCCAGCAGCACCGACTGCTCCACCCACGCCTCGTTGTGCACGCGCACGTCCGTGGAGAGCACGGACTGGGCCACGGTGCCGCCGGAGATGACCACGCCCTGGGAGAGGATCGAGTCGTTCGCCGAGCCGGGGCGGCGGGTGGACGAGCGCACGAGCTTGGCCGGCGGGGAGACGGACTGGCGGGTGTAGAGCGGCCACTCGCGGTTGTAGAGGTTGAACTCCGGCCACGGCTGCACCAGGTCCATGTGCGCGTCGTAGTAGGAGTCCAGGGTGCCGACGTCCCGCCAGTAGTGCTTGCCGGCCGTGCCGCCGGGCACCTCGTTGGCGGTGAAGTCGTACACCCCGGCCTCGCCGCGCTCCACGAACAGCGGGATGATGTCTCCGCCCATGTCGTTGTTCGACTCGGGGTTCTCCTCGTCCTGGTTCAGCGCCGCCACGAGGGCGTCCGTGTCGAACACGTAGTTGCCCATCGAGGCCAGGAACTGCGTGGGGTCGTCCGGCAGGCCGGGGGTCGTCTCCGGCTTCTCCACGAACGCCGCGATCCGCGTCCTGTCCTGCGGGTCCGTCTCGATCACCCCGAACGAGGAGGCCAGCTCGAGCGGCTGGCGCACCGCGGCCACGGTCGCCTTGGCGCCCGAGGCGATGTGCTGGTCCACCATCTGCTGGAAGTCCATGTGGTAGACGTGGTCCGCGCCGATGACGACGACGATGTCCGGCCGTGCGTCGTGGATCAGGTTCATGGACTGGTAGATGGCGTTCGCGCTGCCCGTGAACCAGTCCTTGCCCCGGCGCTGCTGCGCCGGCACGGAGGCAACGTAGTTGTTCAGGAGCGTGGACATCCGCCACGTCTCGGAGATGTGGCGGTCCAGCGAGTGCGACTTGTACTGCGTCAGCACCACGATCTCGCGGTACCGGCTGTTGACCAGGTTGGAGAGCGCGAAGTCGATGAGGCGGTACGTGCCGCCGAACGGGACGGCCGGCTTGGCACGGTCGGCCGTCAGCGGCATCAGGCGCTTGCCCTCACCGCCCGCCAGCACGACCGAGAGGACCTTCTTCTGCACCATCTGTGTCACTCCTCGTGAGCCGGGTCGTCGCGACCCGCACGCGTGCTCGGGGCGTGCGGGGCATCCGTGCCGCCAGACTATCGACCCCCGCCGGGCTGAACTAGGTTGGGGGCGTGCGCATCGACATCGTGAGCAAAGAGTTCCCCCCGTCCATCTACGGCGGTGCCGGCGTCCACGTCGCCGAGCTGACCCGTGTCCTGGCCTCCCGCGCCGACGTCCGCGTGCACGCCTTCGGCGCGCCGCGCGACCCGGACTACCACGGGGCCCGCGTCCTGACGTACCCGAACCCGCCCGGGTTCGACGCCGCCAACGGGGCCGTGCAGACCCTGGCCACCGACCTCACGATCCTCGGCGACCTCGAGGGCGCCGACGTCATCCACTCCCACACCTGGTACGCCAACCTGGCCGGCCACCTCGGCAAGCTCCTGCACCAGACCCCCCACGTCCTCTCCGCGCACTCCCTCGAGCCGCTGCGCCCCTGGAAGGCGGAGCAGCTCGGCGGCGGCTACGCCCTGTCCAGCTGGGCCGAGCGCACGGCGTACCTCGGGGCGGACGCGGTCATCGCGGTCTCGGACGGCATGCGCCGGGACATCCTGGCCTGCTACCCGGACGTGGACCCGGCGAAGGTGCACACGGTCCACAACGGCATCGACACGCAGGTCTGGACCCCGCAGACCGGCACCGCCGCACTGGAGAAGTACGGAATCGACCCGGACAAGCCCTCCGTCGCGTTCGTCGGCCGCATCACGCGCCAGAAGGGCGTGCCCCACCTGCTCCGTGCGGCCCTGCGGCTGCCGGAGGACGTCCAGCTCGTGCTGTGCGTGGGCGCCCCGGACACCGCGGAGCTGGCGCACGAGGTGAACGAGTTGATCTCCGAGCTGCGGCGCACCCGCCAGGGCGTCGTCGTGATCGAGGGGATGATCCCGCGCCACGAGGTGATGGAGATCCTCACGGCCGCCACCGTGTTCGCCTGCCCCTCGGTCTACGAGCCGCTGGGCATCGTCAACCTCGAGGCGATGGCGTGCGGCACCGCCGTCGTCGCCTCCGCCGTGGGCGGCATCCCGGAGGTCGTGCAGGACGGCGAGACCGGCCTGCTCGTCCCCTTCGAGCAGGTCGACGACGGCACGGGGGCGCCCGTGGACGAGGAGAGGTTCGCCGCCGACTTCGCGGCCGCGCTCACCCGCGTCGTGGAGGACCCGGAGCGCGCCCGCGCGATGGGTGAGGCCGGCCGGGCCCGCGCGATCGAGCACTTCTCGTGGGAGACCATCGCGGAGCGCACGATCGAGGTCTACGAGGCCGTGCTGCGCTGAGCCCGCCCGACCACGCACACGGGCCCCCGCCACCGCGAGGTGACGGGGGCCCGTGTGCGTCCGGGGACGGCCACGGTCAGCCGCGGCGACCCCGCGCCGCCTTCTCGCGGGCGCGCACGGCCTTCTCATCCTCCGGCTCCTCGCCGGCGGCCCGGCGGGCCGTGAACCAGGCGTGGGCCTCCTCCTGGCGCTGGGTCTCGGCGTCCGTGGCCACCGCCATGCGCAGGTGCTCGGGCTCGAGGCCGAACGACTCGACGAGCTCGAGGGCGAAGGGGCGCAGCCGCTCGGCCAGCCGGTTGACGTAGCCGCGCAGGGCCCGGGCGCGCTGGCTCGAGACGCGGCCGTGGGCCACGAACCAGCCGAGGTCGTCCTCGATGAGGCGCAGCGCGAACAGGTCGCGCAGCCACGTCAGGACGGTCTTCGTGGTCTCATCCGTGATGCCCTCCAGGGCGCGGGTGAAGGCCTCCCACTGCAGAAGCTCGCCGTGGTTGCGGGCGGCCTCGATGAGCTCGTGCTGGCGCGTGTTGAACGCCTCCGCCTGCGCCGCCTGGCCCTTGCCCCGGGCCCCCGAGAGGGTGCCGGCGATGTCGGCGGTCTTGGCACGGACGCGCTCGGTGAGCAGCTCATGCTGGACGGCGGGGTCCTTGAACCAGTTCGCCGAGCGGCGCTCGGACCCGCCGTCGGCCACGGACTGGACGGCCTTGTGCAGGCCCGCACGGTGGAGGGCGTCCGAGGCCTGATGGACCACGTAGCGGGAGACGGCGCCCACATTGAGACGTCCGAACTCCTTCGAGTAGTCGGTCAGCAGACGCTTGCCCACGAGCTGCAGGAGCACCGTGTTGTCGCCCTCGAACGTGACGTACACGTCCAGGTCGGCGCGCATCTGGGCCACCCGGTTCTCGGCGAGGAACCCGGCGCCGCCGCACGCCTCGCGGGCCTCCTGCAGGGTGTCCAGGGCGTGCCACGTGGTCAGCGGCTTCACGGCCGCGGCGAGCGTCTCGAGCTCCTGCCGGTCCACGTCCGTGTCGGAGCGGCCGGAGAAGACGTCGTCGAACTTCTCGACGAGCTCGTTGGAGGCGAAGGCGTCCGCGTAGGCGCGGGCCAGGCGGTCGATGAGGCGGCGCTGGTGGTTCTGGTAGTCCAGCAGCACCTCCTCCCGCTGCGGGTCGGAGGCCTTGAACTGGCGGCGCTGCTCCGCGTAGGCCAGCGCACCGTGCAGGCCGAGGAAGGAGGCCGTGGTGGCGGCGAGGGACAGGGAGACGCGGCCCTGGACGAGCGTGCCGAGCATCGTGAAGAAGCGACGCCCGGGGGAGGCGATGGGCGAGGAGTAGGTGCCGTCCTCGGCCACGTCGCCGTAGCGGTTGAGGAGGTTGGTGCGCGGGATGCGGACCTGAGTGAAGTGCAGACGGCCGTTGTCGATGCCGTTCAGTCCGCCCTTGAGGCCGTCGTCCTCGCCGCCCACGCCGGGCAGGAAGGCGCCCTCCTCGTCCCGGATGGGGACGTAGAAGCAGTGCACGCCGTGGTTGACGCCCCGGGTGATCAGCTGCGCGAAGACCGTGGCCGCCCTGCCGTGCAGCGCGGCGTTGCCGAGGTAGTCCTTCCAGGCGCCCTTGAACGGGGTGTGGATGACGAACTCCTGGGTCGCCTCGTCGTACGTGGCGGTCGTCGCGATCGAGGCGACGTCCGAGCCGTGCCCGATCTCGGTCATGGCGAAGGCGCCCGGGACGCTCAGGTCCATCGCGCCCGGCAGCCACCGGCGGTGGTGCTCCGCGGTGCCCAGGTGCAGGATCGCCGAGCTGAACAGGCCCCACTGCACACCGGCCTTGATCTGCAGGGAGGGGTCGGCGAGCACGAGGTCACCGAAGGCGGCGAGGTTGCCGCCGTGGTTGTCCTCGCCGCCGAACTCGCGCGGGAAGGCGCGGTGGACCGCGTTGCGCTCCACGAGGACGCCCAGCTGCCGCAGGACGCGGGCGCGGTGCTCGTCCATGCCGAGCAGCGGGTCGCGCCACAGGGCGGGATCCTTGACCAGTTCGCGGGATTCGCGGCGCTCCGCGGCCCAGCGGCCGAGGAGGGCCTCCTCGAGGGCCGCGGCGTCGAGGGAGCCGGGCGTCGGCCGCTCGGGCGCGATCTCGGCGACGTCGGAGGGAACCTCGGTGCTGGGCGTCGAGGACTGGGGGGCGAGCTTCTCGTGGACGGTCATGACGATGCTCCTGTTCGTGAGTGGGGGCGGGCGCGGTCGGCGTCCGCCGCCGCGGGTTCGAGGGCGGCGCCGGGCGCGGCGCCGATGAGGCCGGTGAGCAGCCAGTCGGCGATGGCGCGGGCCATCGCCTCGACCGGGATGCGACCGGCGGCCGGGGTCCGCAGCCAGGTCTCGGCGGCGGCCCGGACGAGGCCGACGGCGGCGCGCGGCCACAGGGCGAGCGGGTCCGCCGGCGCCGGGGCGTGGCCCCGCGCGGCCATCCCGCGCGCCAGGCCCGACTCGAGCATGGCGTAGACGCGCTCGAGGAACGGGCCCAGCACAGGGGCCTCGGCCGCGGCGGGGGACGGGGCGACGGCGAACGCGTACACCTCGGGCGACGTCGCCGCGACCGTGAGATACACCTCGACCATGCGACGCAGCGCCTCGGGTTCGGAGACCGGTTCGTCCGCGACCTCGAGCAGGCGGCGCTCCATGTGTGCGGTGACCCGCTCGGACACCGCCAGGCGCAGGCCCTCGCGGTCGCCGAAATAGCGGTAGTAGACGGTCTTGGAGGTGCCCGCGTGGGACGCGATCTCCTCCATCGAGGCGTGTGCGCCCAGGGCGTGCACGGCCGACCGGGCGGCCCGGACCAGTTCCAGACGGCGCTCGGCGCGGTGCCGGTCCCAGCGGACGCTGCGACCGTCCCGGGCGGTGGACGTGACGGGATTCACGAAACCGAGCGTATCAGGTACCGTGGATCACAGTCACCCACCCCGCCGACGTCCGTATCGTCCGTATCGTCCGGGGTGACAACGCCCCCGCCGCGTCGGCGGTGGGCCCGCCGTCGAGAGGACCGTCATGACCCACCACGAGACCCCCGCGTCCGAGACCGCCTCCCGCCCCGCCGTCGCCGGCGGAGCGCTGCGCCCCGCCGTCATCCTGGGCGGCAACCGCATCCCGTTCGCCCGTGCCAACACCGCCTACGCCGAGGTCGGGAACCAGGAGATGCTCACGGCCACGCTCGACGGCCTCATCGCGCGGTTCGGGCTCCAGGGCGAGCGCCTCGGTCAGGTCACCGCCGGCGCCGTCCTCAAGCACCCGCGCAACTTCAACCTCACCCGCGAGGCCGTCCTGGGCTCCGCGCTCTCCGCCGCGACCCCGGCCGCCGACGTCCAGGTGGCCTGCGCCACCGGCATGGAGGCCCTGGGCACCCTGGCCAACAAGATCCGGCTCGGCCAGCTCGACTCCGCCATCGGCGGCGGCGTGGACTCGATCTCGGACGCCCCCGTCTCGCTCTCCGACGGTGCGCGCCGCGTGCTGCTGCAGCTCAACACCGCCAAGACCACGAAGGACCGCCTGCGCGCCCTCGCCCAGCTGCGCCCCGGGCAGCTCGTGCCCGAGCCGGCCGGCGCGGGCGAGCCGCGCACCGGCATGTCCATGGGCGAGCACCAGGCCCTGACCACCCACAAGTGGGGCATCACCCGTCAGGCCCAGGACGAGCTCGCCGCGGCCTCCCACCGGAACCTCGGCGCCGCGTACGCCGCCGGGTACATGGACGATCTGGTGACCCCGTTCCACGGCCTGGCCCGCGACAACAACCTCCGCCCCGACTCCACGCCGGAGAAGCTGGCCGGCCTGAAGCCCGCGTTCGGTCGCCAGCTGGGGGACGAGGCGACCATGACGGCGGCCAACTCCACCCCGCTCACCGACGGCGCCTCCGCGGTGCTGCTCTCCTCCGAGGAGTGGGCCGCCGAGCGCGGGCTTCCCGTGCTCGCCGAGTTCGTGGACATGGAGAACGCCGCCGTGGACTTCGTCGACGGACACGAGGGCCTGCTCATGGCCCCCGCCTACGCCGTCCCGCGCCTGCTCGCCCGGCACGGGCTCACGCTCGACGACCTCGACTTCGTGGAGATCCACGAGGCGTTCGCCGGCACCGTCCTGTCCACCCTCGCCGCGTGGGAGGACGAGGAGTACTGCCGCGAGCGGCTCGGGCTGCCGGGTGCGCTGGGCTCGGTGGACCGCGCCCGGCTCAACGTGCACGGCTCGTCGCTGGCGGCCGGTCACCCCTTCGCCGCCACCGGCGGCCGCATCGTGGCCCTGCTGGCCAAGATGCTGCATGAGAAGGGGGAGGGCTCCCTCGGCCTCATCTCCGTCTGTGCCGCCGGCGGCCAGGGCATCGTGGCCCTGCTCCGCGGCCGCTGAGCCCCGACCGACCCGACCCGAGAGGACCGACCATGACCGACCGTTACGGCACCTTCGTCGCCTCGCCCCTGGGCCGCCGCCTCACCGGCGCCCTGGGCCTGCCCCAGCCCGTCGAGTTGCGCCGGCACACCCCCGGCGACCCCGTGCTGCCCGGCTCCGTGCTCGTCCTGGGCGCGACCCGCGCAGCCGAGGATGCCCGCACCCTCTTGGCCTCATGGGGCCTTGAGGTCGCCGACGCCCCCCGGGAGGGCGCACGCCACGCGGCGATCGTCGCGTGCTTCGACGGGGTCGCCACGCCCGCGGACCTCGGCGCGGTGGCGCTGGAGATCGGCGGCGCGCTGCGCTCGCTGGGCTCCTCCTCGCGCGTGGTGACGGTGTTCGAGGACCCCGAGGCCGCCACGGACCCGGCCCTGCGCGCCGCCCGCCAGGGCGTGACGGGCCTGACCCGCTCGATCGCGCACGAGATGCGCCGTGGCGGCACCGCCAACGGCCTCGTCCTGGGCGAGGGCGTGCCGCTCACTGCCCCCGGTGCGGCCGGCGCGCTCGCGTTCCTGCTCTCCGGTCGCGCGGCGTACGTCTCCGGCCAGTTCGTGCCCGTCGCCACCGCCGACGGCGCGGTCCCCGCCGACGCGGCGCGCCCCCTGGCCGGCAAGGTCGCCGTGGTCACGGGCGCCGCCCGCGGCATCGGCGCCGCCATCGTCCGGACGCTGGCCCGCGACGGGGCCGTCGTCGTCGGCGTGGACGTCCCGGCGGCGGGCGAGACGCTGGCCAAGGTCGTGAACGAGGTGGGCGGCACCGCGCTCGCCCTGGACATCACGGCGCCGGACGCCGGCGCGCGCATCCTCGAGCACTGCCGCACCCGGCACGGCCGGATGGACGTGGTGGTGCACAACGCCGGGATCACCCGGGACCGGATGCTGGCCAACATGGACGCCGCGCGCTGGGACTCCGTCCTCGCTGTGAACACCACGGCCCAGCTGGCCATGAACGAGGCGTTCCTCGCCGAGGACGCCCGGGACGTGGCGGGCCACGGGCTGCGCATCGTGGGCCTGGCCTCCATCTCCGGCATCGCGGGCAACCGCGGCCAGACGAACTACGCGGCATCCAAGGCCGGGGTGATCGGCCTGACCGCGGCCTCCGCACCGGTCCTCGCGGCCCGTGGGGGCACGATCAACGCGGTGGCCCCGGGCTTCATCGAGACCGAGATGACCGCGAAGATCCCGCTCGCCACGCGCGAGGTGGGCCGGAGGCTCAACTCGCTCCAGCAGGGCGGCCTGCCGCAGGACGTGGCCGAGACGGTGGCCTGGCTCGCCTCGGACGCCGCAGGCGGCACCAACGGGGCCACGCTGCGGGTCTGCGGCCAGTCGAAGCTGGGGGCGTGAGGATGCAGACCACGCAGCTGTCCGCCCCGCCCTCCCTCGCCCGCCTCTACGTCCGGGCCGCCGGGCAGGCCGCCACGGACGCCGTCGTCCGCCGCCGGCGTCCCCGCGAGCTGCCGGACCGTCAGGTGGTCGTGACCGGCCACCGCATCCCGGCCGAGGCCGTGACCGCGTGGCGCGGGGCCGTCGGGTCCGCGGATCCGGCGGACCTGCCCTCGGTCCTGGTGCACACCCAGGTGTTCGGTGCCGCCATGGAGCTGATGGCCGACCCCGAGTTCCCGCTGCCCCTGCCCGGGCTGGTGCACCTGAGCAACACCGTCCTGCACCACCGGCCCGTCCCGGCTGAGACCGCCCTGCGCGTCACCGCGCGTGCGGTGGGTCTCGTCCCGCACCACGCGGGCACCGCGGTGGACGTCGTCGTGACCGTGGAGGGGCCCGGCGACGACGGCGGGGAGGCACTGCTGTGGGAGGGCGTCTCCCGGTACCTCGCCAAGGGCGTCCACCTCTCCGGCCTGCGTCCCGAGCGGCCCGCCCGCCCGGACTTCGTGCCCCCGACGCCGACCGCCCAGTGGCGCTTCGGCACGGGGGCCGGGCGCCGGTACGCGGGCGTCTCCGGGGACTGGAACCCGATCCACCTGACCGGCGTCTCGGCCCGCCTGTTCGGCATGAAGGGCGCGATCGCCCACGGGATGTTCCTGGCCGCCCGGATGCTCGAGGGCCGGGAGCCGGCCGGCGCCGGGTTCCGCTGGCACATCGACTTCGAGGCGCCCGTCGTGCTGCCGACCACCGTGGCCGTCCGCTACGAGCCCGGGCCCGACGGCGGCACGCGCGTGTGCGGCTGGGATGCGCGGCGCCGGCGCCCGCACTTCTCCGGGGAGATCACTCCGCTCGGGTCCTGACGGCCACCGGGCCCGCGCACCGGCCCGCCGAGACTCGCTGTCTCGGCGGGCCGGTGCGTTCGGGCGGTCAGGCGTCCAGCCCGGGCGACCGCCGCGGCACGGCGGTGACGGCCTCGAGCAGCCCGTCCGCGTAGGCCTCCCACGAGTGACCGGCGGCGTGGCGCACGGCGCCGGTCCCCAGTGCCGCCCAGGCGTCACGATCCGCCAGGATCTCGGCCAGGGCATCGGCCCACGCCTCGGGGGTGCCCGCCGTCACGTGGCGGCCGGACACGCCGTCGAGGACCGCGTAGACCAGTCCGCCGACCCGGTGCGCCAGCACGGGCGTGCCGCAGGCCTGTGCCTCGAGGGCGACCAGGCCGTAGGTCTCGGACGCGCTCGGCATCGCCACGACGTCCGCCGCCCGGAACTGGGCGGCCAGGGCGGGCGCGGGCACCGGCCCGGAGAACGTCACCAGGTCGGCGACCCCCTCCCGCGCGGCCAGGCCCGCCAGGTCCAGCTCGTCGTCCCCCGAAGCGGCCCCGTTCACGTGCAGGCGCACCCCCGGGTCGGCGCCCGCGCCACCGGCCCGCTCGCGCAGCACCCCGAGGGCGGCCACGAGCAGGTGCGGGCCCTTGTGCCGCTGCACGCGGCCGGCGAACAGGACGCGCAGGGCCCCGTCGTCCTCCGGGGCGCCCGGCCACTGCGCGGCGCCCTCCGGCGTGAACGTCTCGAGGTCGGCCCCGGGGGGCAGCACCCGGGTGCGGGCGCGGGGCACGTCCAGCAGCTCGCGCAGGTCGGCGACCTCGGCGGCGGAGTTGACCACGAGCAGGTCGGCCCGCTCGGCGACCTCGCGCTCGGCCTCGATCCGCGCGGCCGGCTCGCGCAGCTCGGGGTCCTCGAGCATCTTCGCCGCCGCCGTGGTGTGCATGGTCTGCAGGTACGGGGCGTGCGCCGCCCGCGCCAGCGCCGCGGCGGTGGACCCGGAGAGCCAGTAGTGGCCGTGCACGAACGCGACGGGCGGGGCGTCCGCGCCACCGAGGACGGGACCGCCCGGCACGGCGTCCGAGGCGAGCCAGTCCAGGGCCGCGCGGGTGAACTCGGCGCCGAGTCCCGCCAGCTCCTCCTTGGGCACGGGAGCGGACGGCCCGGCGGCGAGGTCCACGACCGTGACCGGCGGGGCCTGCCCGCCGGCGTCCAGCATCCGGACCCGTGCGCCATCCGCTCCCACCGGCTCCTCCGCCCGGGTCAGCAGGATCATCCGCACGCCCCGGCGGGCCAGGGCCACGGCGGCCTGCCGCACGTAGACGTTCATGCCGCCGGCGTCGCCGCGGCCGGGCTGGGCCAGGGGGGAGGTGTGCAGGCTGACCCCGATCCCCACCGGCACGGACGCCCGCAGTTCGGCGTCCACGGCGTCGAACAGCCGGGCCGCCGACGCCGAGTCCGCCAGGTCCTCGACGGAGACCATCCGTCCGGCGCCGTCGCCGAGCGGCACAGTCCAGTTCGGGTACTGGTCCTGGAGGGTGCCGGGCTGGTTCTGGATGCGCCGCTCGCCCACGGCGTCCACGAGCGCCACGCTGTGCAGGGCCGAGGGCGCCTGCGCGAGCAGGCGGTGCAGGGCCACGATCTGGCGTTCGCGCACCTCGGGGCCGGCGTCGGGGACGTCCACGTCCGCCTCGGCGAGCAGCCCGCGCCGGGCCGCGGCGGCGAGGAACGCGCGCACCTCCTCCGCCGACCGGCGGCGTTCCTGGGCGACGTCCACGGTGTAGAGGCCCAGCCGTTCGCGCAGGTCCACCTGGACGCCCTCGAGGTAACCGGCCGTGGGCGGCAGGTCGTGCGTGTTCACCGCCGCCATGGCCAGCCGCCGGTAGCGCTCCGGCGGGGTGGGCTCGCCGTCCTCCTGTTCGAACCACAGGATCGACGTGCCGAGCACGCCGGCCTCGGCCAGGCGGCGCTGCACCCACGGCTCGAACGTGCCGAGGTCCTCGCCCACCACGACGACGCCGGCCCGCTCGGCCTCGAGCGTGAGCACGGCGAGCATCGCCTCGTGGTCGTATTCGACGTACGCGCCCTGGGTGGCACCGGCGCCCTCCGGGATCCACCACAGGCGGAACAGCCCCAGGACGTGGTCCATCCGGATGCCGCCCGCGCCGCGCAGCACGGTGCGCAGCATGTCCCGGAACGCGGCGTAGCCGGTCTCGGCCAGGCGGCGCGGATGCCAGGGGTGCTGCGACCAGTCCTGGCCCAGCTGGTTGAACAGCTCGGGCGGCGCGCCGACGGACATGGTCGGCACCAGCACGTCCCCGAGCATCCACGCGTCCGCGGTCTCGCGGGTCGCCCCGACTGCCAGGTCCACCATGACGCCCATGCGCATGCCGGCCGCCCGGGCCCGCTCCTGCACGCCGGCGAGCTGCTCGGCGGCGATCCACTGCACCCAGCGGTGCAGGTCGACGTCGGTCGCGCGTTCGACGCGGACCCGCTCCGCCTCGACCCCGCCCGGCGCCCAGGCCGGGTCGGCGAGATCGGGTCCGGTGCCGTCGCCGTCCAGCCGCAGGACGGACCAGAGGGCGAAGTCGTCCAGGCCCGGGCCGGCCTCGGCGCGGAACCGTGCGTAGGCGGCCTCGCGCTCGGGGGAGCGGGGCACCTCGTGCACGCGGCGCAGCGCGGGCCACAGGACGGCGGCGACGGCGGCCCGATCGATCCGGCCGGTGCGCTCCAGCTCCGCCTGGACGCGGGCGCCGGCCGACCGCAGCTCCGCCTGCTCCGCGGCGGGCAGGTCGGCGAACTCGGGGATCGAGGGCACGTGCACGACCAGCGCCGAGAGGAACCGACGGGAGACGGGGGAGTAGGGGGAGTCCGCCGGATGGGGGCCGGGCTCGATCGCGTGCAGGGGGTGCAGCAGCAGGAAGTCGGCACCGTGCCGGGCGACGATCTCGGCCAGGGACGCCATGTCCGCCGCGTCGCCGATGCCCCACGAGTCCGCCGAGGTCACCGAGTAGCCCTGCGCGGCCGCGCCCCAGCCGCGGCGCTCGAGGAAGGGACGCGCCGTGCTCAGCCGGGTCGGGGCGCAGACCAGGACCGCGGAGGCGGTGGAGCCGGAGCCGCTGGTCACCTCCAGCCGGTGCCAGCCCGGGGCGAGGTCGGCGGGGATCTGAACGTGGACGCGCTCGCGTTCGACGCCGTCCACGAGGCGGACCTCGGACACCGGCTCGCTCACGCTCACCTCGAGGGTCCGCCCGTCCTCCGTGCGCACGCGGGCCACGACCGGCTCGCCCGCGGCCACGTGGCACGGCACGGACAGGCGGTGGCCGGACCGGGCGGCCACGGTGGGCGGGAGCACGTCCCGCCAGGGGGCCGTCTCCGCCTCCTCCAGCGCCTCGGCCAGAGCGGCGACCCCGTCCGGACGGACCGACACCCCGAGGGCGGCGAGCACCTTCACGAGGGCCTCGTCCGGCACGGTCTGGGCCGAGCCGTCCTGCCCGACGTACTCGGGCTGCACCCCGTGGGCTCGCGCGAGCCGGTGCAGCAGTGCGGGGGCTTCCAGGGCCATCAGGTCCTCCATGCCGTCGTGCGGTTCCACCGACGGCGCCTGCCGTCGCACAGACACCACTCTAGAGGGGACGCCGGTCCGGGGAACACGCAGGGCCCCGGTCGTGACGACCGGGGCCCTGCTGCTCGACGAGCGGTGCGCGAGGGGGGACTTGAACCCCCACGTCCTTGCGGACACAGCGACCTCAACGCTGCGCGTCTACCAATTCCGCCACTCGCGCTCATCGGTGGAGCCCTGGGAGAGGCTCCGTCGCCCACCGCGTTCCGGTCCTGTCCGGTCCGTCCCGCTCCGGGCAACTCGAGAAAGATAGCACGGGTTCGGGCTAGGCTCAAAACCATGGTCGAGAACATCGAGAACCCCGCCCGCTCGCGCCCCGAGGACCGCGTCGTGGAGATCTGCCGCGACCTCATCCGGATCGACACCACCAACCGCGGGGGCAACGTCTCCGTCGGTGAGCCTGAGGCCGCGGAGTACTGCGCCCGGCTCATGACCGAGGCGGGGATGACCCCCCGCTTCTTCGAGTCGGCGCCGGGCCGGGTCTCCGTCGTCGGGCACCTGCCGGGCTGGGATCCGGAGGCGCCGGGGCTCGTCATCCACGGGCACACGGACGTGGTCCCCGCCGAGGCGGACGAGTGGAGCGTGGACCCGTTCGGCGCCGAGCTCAAGGACGGCATGATCTGGGGGCGCGGCGCCGTGGACATGAAGGGCATGGACGCCATGGTGCTCGCGGTGCTGCTGCACCTGGCCCGCACGGGCCGCCGGCCGCGGCGACCCCTGACGGTTGCGTTCTTCGCCGACGAGGAGGCCGGCGGCGTCTACGGCGCACGCTGGGTCGTGGACCATCACCCCGAGGTGTTCGACGGGTGCACCGAGGCGATCTCCGAGGTGGGGGGCTTCTCCACCGAGGTGCACGGCTCGCGCGCCTACCTCGTGCAGACCGCGGAGAAGGGGCTCGCCTGGCTCAACCTCACCGCGGAGGGCGCCCCCGGGCACGGCTCGGCCCCGCACCCGGACAACGCGGTCACCCGGCTGGCCGGCGCCATGACCCGCATCGGCGGGCACGAGTGGCCGCTCGTGTACACCAAGACCACGCGCGCGCTGCTCGAACAGGTGGCCGAGATCATGGGCGTGGACTTCGACGAGACGGACCCGACGCCGCAGCTCGACGCGCTCGGGCAGGCCCGTTCCTGGGTGGCCGGCACCCTGCGCACCTCGTCCAACCCGACGGGGCTGACCGCCGGCTACAAGCACAACGTCATCCCGTCCTCGGCCACCGGCACCGTGGACGTGCGCCTGATCCCCGGGGAGGAGGAGTCCGCCCTCGCCACGATCGCCGAGCTCGCCGGTCCCGACGTGACCATCGCACCCGAGCACCGGGACGTCGCCCTGGAGACCCCCTTCTCCGGGGACCTGGTGGAGCTGATGATCGCCTCGCTGCAGGCGGAGGACCCCGAGGCCCAGGTGCTGCCGTTCATGCTCGGCGGGGGCACGGACAACAAGTCCCTCTCCCGGCTGGGCATCACCGGCTACGGCTTCGCGCCCATGCGCCTGCCCGCCGACCTGGCCTTCACGTCCCTGTTCCACGGCATCGACGAGCGGGTGCCCGTGGACGCGCTCGAGTTCGGCTGCCGGGTGCTCGAGCGGATGCTGGAGCCGCGCTGATCCGGGCCGCGGGCGCGACGACGGCCGGGGCGCCGTCGTCGCGCCCGCGCCTCAGACCGTCTGCAGGGTCGAGGCCACGCGCATCACCCGGCGGCGCATCCAGTAGCGGCGCGCCCCGTCGCGGTAGTGCACGGAGCGCTGCAGCTCCCATTGGCCGTACTCCGCGTGCTCCACGAGGCGCCGCCGGGCGTCGGCGAGGGACTCGTGGGCGGCGACCGTCATCACCAGGTACTCCCACTTCTGTCCGCGGGAGATCGCGTCGAGGGTCGAGGACATCAGCTGTTCACGCACCCGCCCATCCTGGCAGACGGCGTCGGGTCCGGCGGCCGGTCCCGCACGGCCCACCCCTGGCCGCGTCACCGGCCACCGGGTTACCGTTCACCCATGAGCTCTGACGCCCGCATGGCCCTCGAGGCCCTCACCACCGCCCTGAACGAACACCTCGTGGCCGCGCAGAACAAGCGGGGCGAGGACGACCCCGCCGTCGAAGCCGCCTTCTTCGCCGTGGCCGACGCCTTCGAGGCCTACGAGGACGCCCTGTACGCGGACACCGAGGAGGTCACCCCGCTCGACCTCTTCGACGACGAGGACGACGACGACTGACCGTCCTGCTCGTGACGGATCGCACGGCCCCGGGTTCCCACCCGGGGCCGTGGCGTACAGTGACCCTCCGTGACGTGGATCGAAGCCATCATCCTGGGCCTGGTGCAGGGCCTCACGGAGTTCCTGCCCATTTCCTCCTCCGCCCACATCCGCATCGTGGGCGAGTTCCTGCCCTCCGCGACCGACCCGGGGGCGGCCTTCACGGCCATCACGCAGCTCGGCACGGAGCTGGCGGTCCTCATCTACTTCTGGCGCGACATCACCCGCATCATCGGCCGGTGGTGCGCCGCGGTCACGGGGCGGATCCCGCACTCGGACCCCGATGCGCGCATGGGCTGGCTGATCATCGTGGGCTCGATCCCGATCGCGGTCCTGGGCCTGCTGCTGGAGGACTGGATCGACACGGAGTTCCGGTCGCTGTGGATCACGGCGACCATGCTCATCGTGTTCGGCGTCCTGCTCGCCCTGGCGGACCGGCTCGGCCGTCAGACCAAGCCGCTCGAGAAGCTCACCGTGCGGGACGGCGTCCTCTACGGCCTGGCCCAGGCCCTCGCGCTGATCCCGGGCGTCTCGCGCTCCGGCGGCACCATCGCGGCCGGCCTGGCCATGGGCTACACCCGGCCCGCCGCCACCCGCTACGCGTTCCTGCTGGCGGTGCCCGCCGTGTTCGCCTCCGGCCTGTACAAGCTGTACACCTCGCTCACCGATCCCGGCACGCAGGGCCCGTACGGCATGGGGGAGACGCTGGTCGCGACCGCGATCGCCTTCGTGGTGGCCTACGCGGTCATCGCCTGGCTCATGCGCTTCATCAGCACCAACTCGTACCTGCCGTTCGTCTGGTACCGCATCCTCCTGGGCGGCGTCCTGTTCGCCCTGCTGGGCGCGGGCGTCATCAGCGCCTGAGCCCGCTCCCGCCGCCGGGCATGGCGGCCCGGCACCGCCGAACCACCCCGATCTGAGGAGTCCCGTGAAGTCCTGGAGCACCCCCGCCCCGCCCGCCGTGCCGAGCCGCCCCGACCGGCTGCGGCTGCACGACACCGCCACGGGACGGACTCGGCATCCGGGCAACGACGCGCAGCGCGCCTCGCTGTACGTCTGCGGGATCACCCCGTACGACGCGACGCATCTCGGCCACGCGAGCACCTATGTGGCCTTCGACCTGCTGCACCGCTACTGGCGCGCGGCCGGTCTCGAGGTCGCCTACGTCCAGAACGTGACCGACGTGGACGACCCCCTGCTCGAGCGGGCCGAGGCGACCGGCGTCGACTGGCGCGCGCTCGCCGAGGAGCAGACCGACCTGTTCCGTGCGGACATGGCCGCCCTCGAGGTGCTCGCCCCGGACCACTACGTCGGCGCGACCGAGGCGGTGGGCCTGGTGGTGGACGCCGTCGAGACGATGCTGGCGGCGGGCCGGGCCTACCGCGTGCCGGGCGGCGACGGCGAGCCCGACGGGGACGTCTACTTCGACGTCCGCGCGGCCCAGTCCGCGACCGACTGGCGCCTCGGACAGGTCTCCGCGATGGGCCTGGACGAGATGGCCGCGGTGTTCCCGGAGCGGGGAGGCGATCCCGACCGCCCCGGCAAGCGCGACCCGCTGGACCCGCTGCTGTGGCGCGTGCACCGCGAGGGCGAGCCTGCCTGGGACGGTCGGTCGCTCGGCTCCGGCCGGCCCGGCTGGCACATCGAGTGCTCCGTGATCTCCCGGGCCCACCTGCCGGCGCCGTTCACGGTGCAGGGCGGCGGCTCCGACCTGCGGTTCCCGCACCACGAGTTCTCCGCCGCGCACGCCACCGCCGTCGACGGCCTGCCGCTCGCGCACACCTACGCGCACACCGGCATGGTGGCCCTGGACGGCGAGAAGATGTCCAAGTCCCTCGGCAACCTCGAACTCGTCTCCCGCCTGCGGGCGCGGGGCGTCGAGCCGGTGGCCGTCCGCGCGGCGATCCTCGCGCACCACTACCGGTCGGACTGGGAGTGGTCCGAGCAGGTGCTGGCCGACGCCCAGGCGCGGGTGGCCCGTTGGCGCGCCGCCCTGGACGGACCGCATGCCGCCGCCGGCGTCGCCGTGCTGGACGCGGTGCACGCGGCGCTCTCGGACGACCTCGACGCCCCCCGCGCGCTGGAGGCCCTCGACGCATGGGCGGCCGGCACCCTGCCGGGCCTGGCCGAGGCCGCCGCCGACCCGCTGCCGGTGGTCGACGTCGTGGCGGCGCTGCTGGGTCTGCGCCTGCGCTGACCCCGCCGGGCGCGGCCGGGCGTCAGCGTCCGCCGCGCCCGCGCAGATAGCGCTCGAACTCCCGCGCGATCGACTCGCCCGAGGCCTCCGGCAGCTGCTGGGTGTCCTGGGCCTCCTCGAGCTGCCGGACGTAGGCGGCGACGTCGGGGTCCTCGGCGGCCAGCTCGTCCACGCCGCGCTGCCAGGCCCTCGCGTCGTCCTCGAGCCCGCGCGTGGACACGCTCACGTGCAGCAGGTCCTCGACCGCCTCGACCAGCCCGAGCAGCGTCTTGGGGGAGGGCGCCTGGGCCACGTAGTGGGGCACCGTCCCCCACAGCGAGAGGCTCGGCAGGCCGCGGCGCGCGGCCTCGTCCGCGATGACGCCGATGATCCCGGTGGGCCCCTCGTAGACCGGACGGTCCGCGCCGACGGCCACCCGCACGTCCACGAGCGGCGAGGTCGGGCGGGCGCGCAGGGGCCGGGTGTGGGGCACGTCCGCCAGCAGCGCGCCCAGCGTCACGACGGCGTCCACGTCACGCGCGTCGGCCGCCGTGAACAGCTCCTCGAGGAACGCGCGCCACCGCACGTTCGGCTCCACGCCGACGGCGAGGAGCACACGCACCCCGTCCGGCGGGGCAGCCTCGCCCGCGACGGGCCGACCCTCACGGTCCAGGAGCGCCTCGTGCAGGGTGACCGCCGGCCAGTCCAGCGTCCCCAGCCCGTCGGCGTCGCGCCGGACCAGGGGTCGAGTGACCTGGTAGTCGTAGAACTCGCCGTCGCACACCCGTCCCGCGTCCGCCGCGTCCCACTGCTCCCGCAGCGCGCCCAGGGCCCCGGTCGCGGCCTCCCCGGCGTCGTTCCACCCCTCGAAGGCCAGCAGCAGGACCGTGGGGGCCCGCCGCCCGGCCTCGAGCGCGTCCACGGTCGCCGTCAGGTGGGTCCGCAGCGGGCCCAGGACGTCGTCCGGCTGGTCCTCGGAGGTAGCGTCGGTCATGGCGGCCAGCCTAGACACGGCCCGACGACGGGGTCACGGCCCGCGACCCGCCCGGCACACCCCGGCGGCGGCGCTCGATAGGATGCACTCCATGCCCCGCCACCCCGCGCCCGCCCCGGACGACCGTGCCCGCCGCCTGCCGCGCGCCGTCCTGTGGGACATGGACGGCACCCTCGTGGACACCGAGCCCCTGTGGAACGCCGTCCAGCGCCGGCTGGTGGTCGAGCACGGCGGCACCTGGTCGGAGGACCTGGCCGCCTCCCTCGTGGGACACCCTCTGGACGAGGGAGCGCGCCGCCTGCAGGAGGCCGGTCTGGACCTGCCCGTGCAGCGGATCATCGACCTGACGATGGACGAGGTCGTCCAGGGGGTCGTCGGCGGGGTGCCGTGGCGGCCGGGCGCCCGGGAGCTGCTCGTCGCGCTCGCCGAGGCCGGCGTGCCGGGCGCCCTCGTGACGATGTCCCATGCCCCACTGGCCCGCGCACTGGCCGAGCGGGCGCCGGCGGGCACGCTGGACGTCGTCGTCTCGGGGGACATGGTCTCCCGGGGCAAGCCCGACCCGGAGGCGTACCAGCTGGGCCTGCAGCTGCTGGCCGAGCGGACACCGGGGCTGACGGCCGCCGACTGTGTGGCGGTCGAGGACTCCCCGGTGGGCGTCGGCGCGGCCGTGGCCGCGGGCCTGCCGACGGTCGGCGTGCCCAGCGTGCTGCCGCTGCCGGCGGGGCTCGCGACCGTCGAGTGGACGACGCTCGCCGGCCGCACGCCGGCCGACCTCGCCGCGGTCCGTCGGATCGCCGCCGCGCGCAGGCCCGGGGCGGACGAGCCCGGATGAGCGGGCCCGCCTCCGTCCGGCTGGGCACGATCGCCGGCGCGCCGGTGCGCCTGTCCTGGTCCTGGCTCCTGATCGCCGCGGTCATCACCCTCGCGTTCGGCCCGCAGATCCAGCGCGCGCTGCCCTCGCTCGACGGCGGCGCCTACGGGGTCGCCCTGGGGTACGCCGTGCTCCTGGCCCTCTCCGTCCTGGTCCACGAGGCCGCCCACGCCCTCACCGGCCGCGCCTTCGGCCAGCGCACCGAGGAGATCGCGCTCACCCTGTGGGGCGGGCACACCCAGTTCCGCAGCCCGTCCGCCCGACCGCTGGACACGGTCCTCACCGCGATGGCCGGCCCCGCCGCGAACCTCGTGCTCGCGGGCCTCGCCCATCTGGCGGCCCGCGCCGTGCCCGGCCCGTCCGTCCCCGCCCTGCTGCTCGAGGTCACGGTGTGGGCCAACCTCCTCCTGGCCGCGTTCAACGCGCTGCCGGGCACCCCGCTCGACGGCGGCCGCATGGTCGAGTCCGCCGTCTGGGCCGCCACCGGCTCCCGGGCCCGTGGCGTCGAGGCGGCCGGCTGGGCCGGGCGCGTCGTCGCGGTGGGCGTCCTCGCGGCGGTGTTCGGCCCCCCGACCCTCGCGGGCCGCGCGCCGGACCTGTTCGTCGTCGTCCTGGCGGCCTGGGTCGCCCTCACGCTGTGGCGGGGCGCGGACGACGCCGTGCGCCACGGGCGCTGGAGCCGCCGGCTGGAGACCCTGCGGCTCGAGCAGGTCGAGGCGCCCGCCATCGCCCTGCCCGAGCACCTCTGCGTCGCCGAGGCCCTGGCCCAGGCGGACGGCGGCCGCCGCGCCGTCGTGGCCGTGGACGGGGCCGGTCGGCCCCGCGGCGTGCTGGACCACACGGCCGCGGCGGGCCTGACCCCGGCGCGCCGCACGACCACCGCCCTGGCCGCGGTCGCCGTCGCCCTGGCTCCGGAGGCCGTCCTCGTCCGCGACGACGTCCCCGCCGCCGGTCCCGACCTGGCCTCCCGCCTGGCCGACCCCCAGACCCCCGTGTGGGTGCTGACCGACGCGCACGGCCTCGTGCGCTCCGTGGTGCCCCGCGAGACGATCCTCGCCGCCGTCGACGCGACGCGGCGTCCCTGAACCGAAGGAGCCCCCCATGACCGAACCCACCGGCGTGAGCGCGCGCCGCGGCCCCCTGCGGGCCGGCCAGCGCGTGCAGATCAAGGACGCGAAGGGCCGCCTCAACACGATCACCCTGCTGCCCGGCGGGGAGTTCCACAGCTACCAGGGCGTGCTGCGGCACGACGACCTGATCGGCGGCTTCGAGGGCGTCGTGGTCGAGAACTCGGCCGGCCAGCCGTACCAGGTGCTGCGCCCCCTGCTGAACGACTTCGTCCTGTCCATGCCCCGCGGCGCCACGGTGGTCTACCCGAAGGACGCGGCGCAGATCGTGCAGCAGGCGGACATCTTCCCGGGCGCCGTCGTGGTCGAGGCCGGCGTGGGCTCCGGCGCCCTGTCCATGTCCCTGCTGCGCGCCGTGGGCGACCACGGTCGCCTGCACTCCTACGAGCGCCGCCCGGAGTTCGCGGACGTCGCCCGGGCCAATGTGGAGGCCTTCTTCGGCGCCGAGCACCCCGCCTGGTCGGTGCACCTCGGCGACGCGCAGGAGGAGATGCCCAAGGTCCACGAGCCGGGCTCCGTGGACCGGGTGGTCCTGGACATGCTGGCCCCCTGGGAATGCCTCGACGCCGTCGCCGAGGTCCTGGCCCCCGGCGGTGTGTGGCTGAACTACGTGGCCACCGCCACCCAGCTCTCCCGCGTGGCCGAGGCCATCCGGGACTCGGGCCGCTTCACGCAGGTCGAGGCCAACGAGACCCTCGTGCGCGGCTGGCACCTGGACGGGCTCGCCGTGCGCCCCGACCACCGCATGGTCGCGCACACCGGCTTCCTCCTCACGGCCCGCCGCCTGGCCTCGGGCGAGGAGGCGCTGCGCCTGAAGAAGCGCTCCAAGGTCTCCGAGTTCAAGGCCGAGGACGTCGAGGCCTGGCAGCCGGCCGACGAGGCCCGGTGGACGCCCGAGGCCCTCGGCGAACGGCCGGTCACGGACAAGAAGGCGCGCAAGGCGGCGAAGGAGGCCCGCCTCATGGCCGCGCGGTCACGCGCCGCCGAGCAGGGCGTGGACGCGTACGGTGGGAGGACCCCGACCGGGGAGCAGGACTGAGTGGACGGAGCACCGGTGGACCACCACGCGCAATCAGGCACGGAGCACGCCGAGCAGCGCCTCGCCGAGGCGCGGGAGCTGCTGCGGCAATCCCAGGCCGAGGCCGAACGGCTGCGGCACCAGCTGCAGTCCGCCCAGCGGCACGCCGCCGGCCTGAGCGAACGCCGTCGGGCCGCCGAGGCCCAGACGCAGACGGCCGCCCGCAACAACCGGCGCATGGTCGAGCTGCTCGAGGCCACGCGCGCCGAGATCGCCACGCTCAAGGAGAACCTGGACGCCGTCACGCATCCGCCGTTCACCTTCGCCACCCTCGAGGCCGTCCACGCCCCGCGCGAGCCCGAGGAGGGCGTGGAGACCGGCGCCGTGGTGCGCGGGGGAGCGGACGTCGTGCAGAACGGCCGGCGGCTGCGCGTGACGGTCTCCCCGCTGCTCGACGCCGCCCGCCTCACCCCCGGCGCCCAGGTGCTGCTGGACGAGTCCAGCTCGATCGTCGGCGTCGCCCCGGGCACGGGGTCGGGTCAGCTGCTGCGCGTCAAGGAGGCGCTGCCCGACGGCGGCCTCGTCCTGGCCGGCACGGCGGACGAGGAGCGCGTGGTGCGGCGCGCGCCCGCGCTGGAGGGCGTCGACCTGCGCCACGGGGACGCCGTCACCGTGGACGCCCGCGTCGAATGGGCGCTGCGGCGGGTCGAGCTGTCCGAGGTGGACGAGGTGCTGCTGGAAGAGGTCCCGGACGTCACGTTCGAGGACATCGGCGGCCTCGGCCCGCAGATCGACCGGATCCGCGAGGCCGTCGAGATCCCGTTCCTGCACCCCGAGGTCTACCGCGAGCACGGCCTGCGCGCCCCCAAGGGGATCATGCTGTACGGCCCGCCCGGCACCGGCAAGACCATGCTCGCCAAGGCCGTGGCCAACGCCCTCTCGGTTCGCAGCGCGGACGGCGAGCGCTCGTTCTTCCTCAACGTCAAGGGGCCCGAGCTGCTGAACAAGTACGTGGGCGAGACCGAGCGGCAGATCCGCGTCATCTTCGACCGGGCCCGCGAGAAGGCCGACGCCGGCTTCCCCGTGGTCATCTTCTTCGACGAGATGGAGTCGCTGTTCCGCACGCGCGGCTCCGGCGTCTCCTCGGACGTGGAGACCACGATCGTCCCGCAGCTGCTCACCGAGATCGACGGCGTCGAGGCCCTCGAGAACGTGATCGTCATCGGCGCCTCCAACCGCGAGGACATGATCGACCCGGCCGTGCTCCGCCCCGGCCGACTGGACGTGAAGATCCGCGTGGACCGTCCCGACGCCGCCGGCGCCGCGGAGATCATGGCCAAACACCTCACCGCGGACGTGCCCCTGCACGCCGACGACGTCGTCGCGGCCGGCTCCGCGGACGCGGCCCGCGCGACGCTCATCGCCCGGACGGTCGCCGCCCTCTACGACCGCGGCGCGGACACCGCGCTGGCGGAGCTGACGGACGTGTCCGGCACGACCCACGCCCTGCACCTGGCCGACCTCGTCTCGGGCGCCGTGGTGGCCGACGTCGTGGACCGCGCCAAGCGGCACGCGGTGCGCGACTACCTGGCCGCCGGCCAGGCCCCGGCCGCGCTCGGCGTCCGCGAGGGCCACCTGCGCGAGGCCGTGGCCGCGGTGCTGGAGGACCAGACGGACCTCCTGGCCACGGTCGCGCCCGCCGAGTGGGCGCGCACCTCCGGCTGGCGCGGTCCTCGGCTGCGCTCGCTGCGCATGGTCCGGGGGGTCGAGGCATGAGCGCGTTCGGCCGCGGGGCCGCGGACGGCTTCGCCCGGGCCGTCGACGTCGGCCCGACCCCCGCCTTCGAGGGCCAGCGCCGGCTTTTCCACGGCGCGGCCGTTCCCCCGAACGGGCGGGACGCCGCCGGCTGGGGCGTGCACCGGGTGATGGGCACGGAGACCGAGTTCGGCATCCACGCGCCGGCCAACCCGGGGGCGCACCACAGCGTGCTCTCGGTCGAGCTCGTGAACGCGTACGCGGACCTGGCGACCCGGTCCGGCTCGGCGGTGGCCGGCACGGAGTGGGACTACACGGGGGAGTCGCCGCTCGTGGACGCCCGCGGCTGGCGGCTGCCGCGTTCGGCGGCGCACCCCTCGCAGCTGACCGACGAGGCGCTCGTGGGCCCGGACGGGGAGCCCGTGCACCTGCTGCTGTCCACCGTGCTGGCCAACGGCGCGCGCTGGTACGTGGACCACGCCCACCCGGAGTACTCGTCGCCGGAGACGACCACCCCGCGGGACGCCATGGTGTGGGACGCCGCCGGGGACCTGGTCGCCCAGGCGGCGGCCGAGCACATCGGCCAGGCCGAGGGCGCCCCGGAGGTGCTGGTCTACAAGAACAACGTGGACGGCAAGGGCCAGTCCTACGGCGCGCACGAGAACTACCTCGTGGCCCGGTCCCTCGACTTCGAGGAGCTCACCGCCGTCCTGCTGCCGTTCTTCGCGGCGCGGCAGGTGCTCGTGGGCGCGGGCCGCGTGGGACTCGGCCCGGCGGGGGAGCGGCCGGGCTTCCAGCTGTCCCAGCGGGCCGACTACTTCGAGGAGCCCGTGGGCCTGGAGACCACGATCCACCGGCCGATCGTCAACACGCGGGACGAGCCGCACGCCCGCCCCGAGGCCTACCGCCGGCTCCACGTGATCATCGGCGACGCGACGCTGAGCCAGCACGCCACGTGGCTGCGGATGGGCATGACCGCGCTCGTCCTCGCGATGGCCGAGGCCGGGACGGCGCCCCGGCTCACCCTGGACGACCCGGTGGCCGCGTTGCAGACGATCAGCCACGACCCGGGCCTGCGGGCCACGGTGCCCCTGCTCGAACGCACCGCGGACGGCCCCGTGCGCCGGCACTGGACCGGGCTGCAGATCCTGCGGTCCTACCTGGACGCGGCCCGCGCCCACTGCGCCGCCTTCGGGGCGGCGGATCCGCAGACGCGCGAAGTGCTGGACGCCTGGGCCGTCGACCTCGACGACGCCACCGCGGATCCGCTGTCCCTGAGCGACCGCGCCGACTGGGCGGCCAAGCTGCGCGTCCTCGAGGGCCTGCGGGCCCGCACGGGCGCGGACTGGACCGACCCCCGCCTCGCGATGGTGGACCTGCAGTACGCCGACCTCCGCCCGGCCCGCTCCCTGCACCGCCGCCTCGTGGCCGCCGGCGCCCTCCGGACGCTCGCCGATGAGGCGGAGATCCGTGCCGCCGTCGCCACGCCGCCGCGGGCCACCCGCGCGTGGACCCGCGGCAACCTCGTGGGCCGCCACGGTGACCGCGTGGCCGGCGCCGCGTGGGAGACGCTGCTGCTGCGCGGGGCGGGGGAGCGGGTGCACCGGCTGCACCTGGCCGAGCCGCTGGTCGGCGCCGCCGTGGACCTGCCCGGCTGGTGGGAGGACGCCGCCGCGCCCCGGCCCGACGACGAGGCGCTCGTGGCCACGCTGGCGCCGCTGTTCGGCGCACGGGCCTGAGGCGGGGGCGGGCGCTCAGCCCGTGACGGCCGCGCGCACGCGGCCCAGCAGGGCGTCCGCCCGCGCGACGAGACGGTCCGCCCGGTCGACGTCGGTGCGCAGGACGCCCTCCAGGCCCTCGTCGCGGAGGGGGCCCAGGTTGGTCTCGAGGGTCACCGCGGCGGCGGTGAGGCCGCCCCGGACGCAGCCGAGCGCCGCACCGACGTCGGAGAGCACGTTCGGGTTCGCCGCGTCCAGCACACGCTCGGCCAGGTCCAGTGCACGCGCGGCGGCATCGACGATCCCGCGGGGTGGCCGGACGGCCTCGGCCAGGGCGGCCTGGATCGCGGCCGAGCGCCGGGCCCGGTCCTCCGGGGTGTCGCGGGGCAGCCCGAACGCCTCGGCCACGGCGCCGAAGCCCCGCTCGTCGCCGTCGGCGAGGCCGAGGCACGCCGCGATCAGGCCCTCCGATGCCCGGGCGTCCTCCTCGGCTGCGCTGAACCGGGCCGCCATGGCCAGCAGTCCGGCGCCCTCGGCGACCGCCAGCGCGCCCGTCGCGCCGCCACCGGGGGTGGGCTCGCCGGAGGCGAGGCGGCCCAGATAGCTCTCGATGCTCTCGTCGCGGATCATGCCCCCACGGTGCCAGACCGGGCCCGACCGCGGCCCGCCCTCAGGCGCGCTCCCAGGACGCGACCGGCCCCGGGACGATCGTGAACAGCGGGTGCACGTCGGGGACGGGCGTGTCCGACCACTGTTCGAGCCAGGCGGGGCTGCGCGCGGCCAGCTTGGCGCACAGGTGACGCCACTCCAGGTCGCGCTGGCCCGTGGTGGCCGGGATCGGTGCGAGACCGGCGGGCGGGATGCGCACGGCGCCGTCGGGGGCGGGGCACGGCCGGTCGATCCGGGAGTGATCGAAGCGATAGCCGCGCGCCGTGGCCTCGGCCTCGAGGCCGGAGAGGAACGCACCGACGGCGCCGGACGGGTCCGGGTGCTCCCGGAACCTCAGCAGCTGCGGGTGGTCCCGATATCCGCGCGTGCGGCCGGCCAGGACGGCCTGCGCGAGCAGGGCCTCGCGCCAGGCGCCCGTCAGGCCCTGGCGGTCGAGGTGGCGGGGATGAAGGGTCCACAGGCGCATGCCCCCATCCTGCCAGCGTGGGGCAACCCGGGGACGTGGGGCTGAAACGTGGCCCGCGCGTGGGGCAGGATGGGTGGACGCGGACGGAGCACACCGACCCGCGTCGACGCACGAGGAGGCCACCATGTCCCAGGAGCAGATCCGCCCACGCCCGTCCGGCGGCGACGACGAGACCGGCGCCGCGGCGGGCCAGGCGCACGTGAAGCCCGCGGCCCAGGACCAGGGCCTGGACAGCCTGCTGGACGAGATCGACTCGGTGCTGGTGTCCAACGCCGAGGAGTTCGTCAAGGGCTTCGTCCAGAAGGGCGGCCAGTGACCGACGCGGACCGCGCCCGCCGGATCCTCGGGCTGGAGACGGAGTACGGCGTCCAGCATTGGAACCCGCAGGGGCGCCCGCTCAGTCCCGAAGAGGTCGTCCGCTACCTCTTCCGGCCCGTCGTCGAGTGGGGGAGGTCCTCGAACGTGTTCGTGGCCAACGGCTCCCGGCTCTATCTCGACGTCGGCTCCCACCCCGAGTACGCGACCGCCGAGTGCTCGACGCTCGACGAGCTCATCGCCTCGGACGGGGCGGGGGACCTGCTGCTGCACGACCTCGTGGTCCAGGCCGAGGAGCGCATGGCCGCGGACGGGGTCGGCGGCCGGATCCACCTCTACCGCAACAACGCCGACTCCTCGGGCAGCTCCTACGGCTCCCACGAGAACTACCTGCTGCGCCGGCGCACCGAGTACCGGCGGCTCACCGAGGCGCTCGTCCCGTTCCTCGTCTCCCGGCAGATCCTCGTGGGCGCGGGCCGCGTCGTGCCCGCCGGCACGTGGCCCGAGGGCGAGGGCCCGGCCCACTTCGCGTTCTCCCAGCGCGCCGACTTCGTGCAGGACGGCGTGTCCTCCTCCACCACGCGGTCCCGGCCGATCATCAACACGCGGGACGAGCCGCACGCGGACGCCTCCGAGTACCGGCGCCTCCACGTGATCGTGGGGGACACGAACCTCTCCGAGCACACCCACCTGCTGCGCTTCGGCGCCACCGACCTGCTGCTGCGGATGATCGAGGCGGGCTTCCCGCTCGGGGACCGCGTCGTCGCCCACCCCACCCGCGCGGTGCGGCAGATCTCCCACGACCTCACCGGCACGGCCCGCATCGCGCTCCGGGAGGGGGAGGCCTCCGCCCTCGAGCTGCAGGAGCACTACCTCGAGCGGGCCCGCGCCTTCGTCGCCGCGGAGGGTGCCCACCACGACCGGGTGGGGGAGGTCCTCACCCTGTGGGGCGAGGTGCTCGACGCCGTCCGCACCGGTGACCGGTCCCGCATCGAGGACCGCATCGACTGGGCGATCAAGCTGCGCCTGCTGGAGGACTACCGGGCCCGCCACGACCTGGGTTGGGACGCGCCCCGCCTCGCCCAGCTGGACCTGGCCTTCCACGACATCGACCCCGACCGGGGGCTGTTCCGCCTGCTGCTGCGGCGCGGCGCCGTCGCGCGCCTGCTGCCCGAGGACGCCGCCCGGTCCGCCGTGGAGACCGCCCCGCCCACCACCCGGGCCCGCGTGCGCGCGGACTTCGTGGCCCGCGCCCGGGAGCGCGGCCTGGACTACGCCGTCGACTGGACGACCCTGAAGCTCACCGACCATCCGCTGCACGCGATCGTGACGAAGGACCCGTTCGACACGTCGTCGGCCGCCGTCGACCGGCTGTTCGAGCGGATCGCCTGACAGCGCGCGTCCAGGACGCGCCGTTAGGGTGACCCGCATGAGTTCGTTCGAGACCCCCCAGCCCCCGACGGCCCGCCGCCGTCGCCGCCTGCTGCCGCTGCTGTCCCTCGGCGCCGCAGGCCTGATGCTGGCCACCGCCTGCGCCACCGGCGACGACGGCGCGGACCAGCCCCACAGTGACACCGCGTCGGCCTCCACGTCGGCCGCCCCCGAGCGGGCGGCCGTCGGCGAGGGCCAGGGGGAGCCGGACGCCCTGACGGGTGTCACCTTCACGGAGGGCGACGGCGGGGCGCCGACGGTCGAGATCGACGGGGAGATCGACACCGACCAGCCCACCACGCGCGTGCTGACCGCCGGCGAGGGGGAGCAGGTGCAGGAGGGCGACGTCCTGAAGATGTCGATCGCCGTCGTCGATCCGGCCAGCGGCGAGGTGGTCGCCGAGAACTTCAGCGGCGAACCGGAAGCCGTGCCCGTGGACGACCAGCTCAAGTCCATGAACCCGGAGATCCACGAGATGCTGGTGGGCAACGGCGCCGGCACGATCGTCGCCGCGTACAGCCCCGAGTACGACGTCTCCGTCCCGCAGACCGAGAGCGCGTCGCCGAGCGCCTCCCCCTCCACCCAGACGCAGCCCGCCCAGCTGTTCGTCTACAAGATCGACGCCATCCTGCCGAAGCAGGCCGAGGGCGAAGAGGTGACCGAGCGGGACGAGCGCCTGCCCGACGTCACCGTGGACGAGGAGAGCGGCCGGCCGAGCATCGCGAAGCCCGACGGCGAGGCGCCCCAGGAGCTGGTGGTCCAGCCCCTGATCGAGGGCGAGGGCCGCGAGGTCGGCGCGGACGACACCGTGACCGTGCAGTATGAGGGCGTGACGTGGTCCGACGGTGAGGTCTTCGACTCGTCCTGGGAGACGGGTCAGGCCATCACGTTCTCCCTCAACCAGGTCATCGAGGGCTGGAAGGAGGGTCTGGCCGGCCAGAAGGTGGGCTCGCGCGTCCTCCTGTCGATCCCGGCCGAGAAGGCCTACGGTGAGCAGGGCAGCCCGCCGGACATCGGCGAGAACGAGCCCCTGCTGTTCGTGGTGGACATCCTGGACGCCCAGGCGTCCGCCACCCCGTCGGCGAACTGACCCCGTCCACGAGAACCCAAGAGGAGAGCACCGTGTCCTTCGGACAGCGCGACTACGACCGCACCAAGCCCGAGATCGACTTCCCGGGCGAGACCCCGCCCACCGAGCTCGTGGTGGAGGACCTGATCGAGGGCTCCGGCCCGGCCGTCGAGGCCGGCTCCCGCGTGCAGGTCCACTACGTGGGCGTGGCCTGGTCCACCGGCGAGGAGTTCGACGCCTCGTGGAACCGCGGCACCCCGCTGCCCCTGACCGTCGGCGTCGGCCAGGTCATCGCCGGCTGGGACCAGGGCCTGCTCGGCATGAAGGTCGGCGGCCGCCGCCGCCTCGAGATCCCGCCGCACCTGGGCTACGGCGCCCGCGGCGCCGGCTCCGCGATCGGGCCGAACGAGACGCTCATCTTCGTCTGCGACCTCGTCTCGGTCGACTGACCCCGGGCCCCGTGACCCCACCCGCCCCGCGGCGCGCCGGCGACGAGGCCGCCGAGCGCATCATCTCGCTGCTGTGGCTGCTGCTCTCGGCACCGCACGGTCTCGAGCGTGACCGGATCCGACGGCAGGTCGTCGGCTATGAGGGGCTCACGGACGCCGCCTTCGAGAAGCTCTTCCAGCGGGACCGCCGCGTGCTGCGCGCCGTGGGGGTCCCGCTGGAGACGCTCGAACCCGCGGGCTTCGACGAGGGCGAGGCGGGGGTGCGGCACCGCGTCGTCCGCGATGCGCTGCTGCTGCGCGACCTCGACCTGACCGTGGACGAGCGCCGCGCCCTCGTGCGGGCGCGGCGCCTGTGGGGCGACTCGCCGCTGCGCGCCGACGTCGTCCGCGCCGTGGGCCTGCTGTTCCAGCCGGCCACCGACCTCACGGGCGACGACGAGCTGGCCGGGTACCACACCCTCATGCCCCGGGCCGACCCCCGGCTCGAGGCCCTCACCCAGGCCGTGGCCGACGAGGCCGTGCTGCGCTTCCCCTACCGCGACGCGCGGGGGCGGGCCACCCGGCGCACCGTGCGGGCCTGGTTCCTCACCCTCGTGCGCGGCCGCTGGTACCTCACCGGCTGGGACCTCGACCGCGGCGCCGAGCGCAGCTTCCGGCTCACCCGGATGGAGGGGGAGCCGCGCCGCGTCGAGCGGGCGACGGACGCCCCCGGCCGTCCCGAGGACCACGACCACGCCGGCCTCGTGGCGCGCCTGGCCGGGCAGGCCGACGCCGAGCGGGTCCGGGTGTGGCTCGCGCCCGGCCGGGGTCAGGGCGTCCGCGCGGTCGGTGAGCCGGCCGAGCCCCGGGTCGAGGACGGCGCCGCACCGGGGCCCGACTGGGAGCTCTGGGAGGCCCCCGCCGGACCGCGCGAGGACGGCCTCGCCGCGGAGATCGGCGGCCTGCTGGGCCGGGCCGTGCCCTCGGCCGCGCACCCGGACCTGACCGACCGCGTCCGCGCGGGCCTGGCCGCCGCGGCGGAGACCCACGCCGGTCCCGCCGACCCGGCCCTGCTCGAGGTGGCGCTCGCCGCGCCCGTCCGGCGCCGCGCCCGCGACTCGAGCGAGGACCTCGTGGGCCGCCTGCTGGACATCGTGGGGCTGGCCAACCGGGCCGGTGGGGTGGACCGGGCGGAGCTGCGCGCGCGTCTCGGGGTCACCGACGAGCGCCTCGACGCCGACCTCGAGACGCTGCGCTACTGCGGCATGCCCGAGCGCGACTTCCCCGGCTTCCAGTTCGAGGTGGCGGAGGTGGCCGGCCGCGTCCACGTGGAGCGCGCCGCCGACCTGGCCGGTCCCGTGCGGCTGACGCGCCCCGAGGCGCACAGCCTCGTGGCCGCCCTGCAGACGGTCGCGGACCTGCCGGTGCTGGACGAGGCCGACCGCGAGGCCGCTCGCTCCGCCCAGCGCCGGATCCGCGCCGCGGTCCTGGACGCGGGGGCCCCGGATGCGGACGACGCGGACGACGCCGCCCTCCGGGAGGCCGAGGCGCACACCGCCGGCGAGCCCCCGGTCGCCGTCGCCGCCCACTGGGACGTGGCCGTGGACCCCGCGACGGTGCGCACCCTGCTGGCCGCCGTGGCGGAGCGGGCCGTCGTGCACCTGACCTACCGCTCCGTGCATGCCGATGCCCTCACCGAGCGGGACGTGGAGCCGCTGGCCCTGGTGCAGGACGGGGCGCGCCTCTACCTGCAGGCGTGGTGCCGTCGCGCCGAGGACCACCGGGTGTTCCGGGTGGACCGGATCAGCGCGCCCGCACCCACGGGGGAGACGTTCGCGCCCCGGGCTCGGCCCGCGCGCTGGCGGGTCCATCCCGACGACGCCGCGGGGGTGCCGGTGCTGCTGCGCTGGGCCCATCCCGTCCGCGACGCGGCCGCCGGCTACCGCCCGGACGCCCAGGCCGACCTGCCCGACGGCGACCGGCTCACCCGGGTGCATCTGACCGACGCCGCCGTGGCGGCCGCGCTGGTCGGACGCCACGGCGGCGCCGTCGAGGTGCTGGCCCCCGCCGACCTCCGGACGTCCGTGGCGGACGCGCTGGGCGATGCCCTCGCGGCCCTGCCGGCGCGGTAGCCTGGACCCCGGAACCCCATCGAAAGGACCCTTCATCATGGCTGGACTCCAGGGCTGGCAGCTCGTCATCATCATCCTGCTCGCGATCCTGCTCTTCGCGGCGCCGAAGCTGCCCGCGATGGCCCGCAACCTCGGCCAGTCGATGCGCATCTTCTCCTCCGAGGTGAAGCAGATGCGCACCGAGGGCAAGGGCACCACGGACGAGCGCTCCGGCGCCGGTTCCACCGCCGCGGACGAGCCGGTCGAGGGCCGCGTCGTCGAGCGTGACGAGACCGACCCGCGCGACCCGCGCTGAGCCGGAAGGACCCCCACCCGATGACCGAGGTCGACGAGGTCGCCCGCCGCACCCGGCGCCGCCGGAAGCGGCGGGACAACCCCACCGGCGAGATGCCGCTGCGCGAGCACCTCACGGAGCTGCGCAACCGACTGCTGAAGTCGGCGCTCGCCGTCGCGGTCGGCATGGTGATCGGCTTCCTCGTCTACCAGCCGGTCATGGCGGAGCTGTTCCGCCCGGTCAAGGAGATCGCCAGCCAGGGACACACGGCGGCCGTCGCCTATGACACGGTGGCCTCGCCGTTCGACCTCATGCTCAAGGTCAGCATGTTCATCGGGCTCATCCTGTCCAGCCCGGTCTGGCTCTACCAGATCTGGGCATTCATCGTGCCGGGTCTGAAGAAGGCCGAGAAGAAGTACGCCCTGGGCTTCATCGCCGCGGCCGTGCCCCTGTTCATCTTCGGCATCGCGCTGGGGTGGCTCGTGATGCCGCAGGCCGTCCAGTTCTTCGTGGGCTTCACTCCCGAGGGCGGCGCGAACCTCCCGACGGCGTCGGTGTACATCAGCTTCGTCACGCGTCTCTACCTCGCGTTCGGCGTGGCCATGGTCCTGCCGGTGCTGCTGGTGGGACTGAACATGCTCGGCATCCTGCCGGGCCGCACGATCGTCCACCACTGGCGCATCACCGTCTTCGTGATCATGCTGATCGCCGCGATCGCCGCCCCCGGTGCGGACGCCATCTCCATGTTCTACATGGCGATCCCGCTCGTCGTCCTCTTCGGCGTGGCCATCGTCCTGTGCCTGTGGGGGGACCGTCGTCGTGACCGCCGCTCGGGGCAGCGCGAGGTGGACGTCGAGGCGGAGCTCGCCGAAGGCCCGAAGCCGCTCGATCAGATCTGAGCGTCGTACGCGGCGGCCCTCCCGCCCGGACGCACGACCACGACGGCGTCCGGACCCGCCAGTAGGGTGGGGCCATGGCCCACCATCCCGCGTCCGCGACCCCGCACGACGAACCCGAGCTGAGCCCGGCGGGGCGCTACGCCCGTGCCCGGGCGGCCCGGCACCATGCCGGCTCCGAGCTCGGCCGGTTCGCCGCACGCGTGGGCTTCCCCCTCGACGACTTCCAGCGCCGCGCGTGCGCCGAGGTCGAGGACGGCCACGGCGTCCTCGTCGCGGCGCCCACCGGTGCCGGCAAGACGGTGGTCGGCGAGTTCGCCGTCCACCTGGCCCTGGCCCGCGGCACGAAGGCGTTCTACACCACCCCCATCAAGGCCCTCAGCAACCAGAAGCACGCGGACCTCGCCCGCGTGCACGGCGCGGAGAACGTCGGCCTGCTCACGGGGGACACCTCCGTCAATCCGGACGCGCCCGTCGTCGTGATGACCACCGAGGTGCTGCGCAACATGCTGTACGCGCAGTCGGACACCCTCATCGACCTCGGCTTCGTCGTCATGGACGAGGTCCACTACCTCGCCGACCGGTTCCGGGGACCGGTGTGGGAGGAGGTCATCATCCACCTGCCCGAGCACGTGCAGCTGATCTCCCTGTCCGCCACGGTGTCCAACGCCGAGGAGTTCGGCGCCTGGCTCGACACGGTCCGGGGCGCCACCACCGTGATCGTCTCGGAACACCGGCCGGTGCCGCTGTGGCAGCACATCATGGCCGGGGGCCGGCTCTACGACCTGTTCGCCGAGGACATCGCCTTCGAGGACGCCGCGGACCGGGACGGGGAGGCCCTGCTCAACCCCGAGCTCAAGCGCCTGGGGGAGGAGGCCGAGCGCCGGTTCCAGCGCGCCGACTGGGGGCGCCCCGGGCGGCAGCAGCACCGCGACGGGCGCGGGGGCGGCACGAAGGGGCGGGCCAGGGGCGGCCGGCACACGGGTCGCGACGGCGGCCGGGGCCGGACCGGCTCGTCCGCACTGGACCGGGAGCGGCCGGTCTCCGGTCGGCCGGGCGGTCACGACGGCGGCCCGCGGCGCGGACCGCGGCTGTCCACGTCGCGTCCGGAGATGATCCGGGTCCTCGACCGCGACGGGCTGCTGCCATGCATCACCTTCATCTTCTCCCGGACCGGCTGCGACGCCGCCGTGGAGCAGTGCCTGCGGGCCGGGCTCGACCTCACCACGGCGCGGGAGAAGGCGCTCGTGGCCGAGCGGGTCGAGGAGGCGGCGCGCCTGCTGCCCGTCGAGGACCTGGAGATCCTCGGGTTCTGGGCGTGGCGGGACGGCCTGTCCCGGGGCTTCGCGGCCCACCACGCCGGCATGCTGCCCCCGTTCAAGGAGGCCGTCGAGGACCTGTTCACCGCCGGCGCGCTCAAGGCCGTGTTCGCCACGGAGACCCTCGCCCTCGGCATCAACATGCCGGCCCGCTCCGTGGTGATCGAGAAGCTGGTCAAGTTCAACGGCGAGAACCACGTCGACATCACGCCGGGGGAGTACACCCAGCTGACGGGCCGGGCGGGCCGCCGCGGCATCGACGTCGAGGGCCACGCCGTGGTGATGTGGCGTCCCGGGCTGGACCCGGCCGCCGTCGCGCGCCTGGCCTCGCGCCGCACGTACCCGCTGCGCTCCTCGTTCCGGCCCACCTACAACATGTCCGCTAATCTGCTGGCGCAGGTCGGCGCGGAGCAGGCGCGGGGCATCCTCGAGTCCTCGTTCGCCCAGTTCCAGGCGGACCGCTCCGTGGTGGGCCTGGCCCGCGAGCTCCGTTCGAAGCAGGCCAGCCTCGAGAAGTACGAGGAGGCCATGCAGTGTCACCTCGGCGACTTCGCCGAGTACCTCACCCTGCGCAAGGAGCTCGCGGCCGCGGAGAAGTCCGGCTCGCAGGGACGCCGTCGAGCCCACCTGGCCGCCGTGAAGGACTCGCTCGCGAACCTCGCGGTCGGGGACGTCGTCGAGCTCGATGCCGGCCGCTCACTCGGCCGGGCCGTCGTCGTGTTCCCCGCCGGCAACCCCCAGAATCCGCGCGTCGGCGTCGTCACGGACAAGGCGCAGCTGCGCCGCATCACGGTGGACGACGTCGCCGGGCCGGTCGAGCCGGTGGCAGGCGCCGCCCTGCCCCAGGTGGTGCAGGTGAAGACGCC
Organism: Micrococcus sp. CS26; assembly: GCF_055522295.1. NCBI lineage: Bacteria > Bacillati > Actinomycetota > Actinomycetes > Micrococcales > Micrococcaceae > Micrococcus > Micrococcus sp. CS26. Next base: position 15,851 of record NZ_JBVFVY010000001.1, on the reverse strand, counting down.
CGCGCAGCGCAAGGACGTCGCCGCGCTCATGCGCGAGGCCGTGCGCACGGGCCGCCCGCCCGCCGGAGGCCGCAGCACGGCGGGCTTCCGCCTCCGGGAGGACCCGGCCGCGCCCCGGGTCGAGGAGCTGCGCCGGGCGCTGCGCCGCCACCCGTGCCACGGCTGCCAGGACCGCGAGGAGCACGCCCGCTGGGGCGACCGCTGGTGGGCCATGCGGCGGGAGGTCTCCGTCCTGAGGGAGCGCATCGCGGGCCGCACCAACACCATCGCCCGCACGTTCGACCGCGTGGTCGGTCTGCTGCGCGCCTACGGCTACGTGCAGGAGGACGCGCCCTCACCCCGTGCGGCGCTCACGGAGCGCGGCGGGGCCCTGCGCCGGATCTACGGCGAGCGGGACCTGTTCACCTCGCTGGTGCTGCAGGATCCGGCCATGGACGGCCTGACGCCGGAGGAGTGGGCCGCCGTCGCCGCGCTGCTCGTGTACCAGGGCAAGGGGGAGGCCGAGCCCGGACTGGTCCCGATGCCGACCCCCCGGCTCGCGCGCGTCGCGGAGGCCGCCGAGCGCATCGAGGAGCGCCTGCGCACGGACGAGGCCCAGGCCCGGCTCGAGCCGACGCCCCGGACGGACCCCGGGCTGGTGGCACCCATGCACCGCTGGGTGCGGGGCGCCACCCTGCGCCGCACCCTTGACGGCGCGGACCTCGCCGCGGGCGACTTCGTCCGCTGGGCGCGGCAGGTCATCGACGTGCTGGGCCAGCTGGCCAACGTCCCCGGGGACACCCGTCGCAGCCGTGCCTGCCGCCGGGCCGCGGACCTCGTCTCCCGCGGCGTCGTGGCCACCTCGCTGCCGGCGGCCTCGGCGCCGCGCGCGGACGAGGACTGACACGGGCTAGGGTGGGCGGGTGAGCGCACACCTGTTGACCCGCGGCATCATCCACTCGACGACGGACCCGTACGCACAGGCGCTGCTGGTCCGGGACGGGATGATCGCCTGGCTCGGCGCGGACGACTCCGCGGACCGCGTGGCCGACCCGGGTGACGAACGGCGGGACCTCGACGGCGCCGTCGTCGTGCCCGTGTTCGTCGAGCCGCTGGCCCGGCCCGCGGACGCGCGGGACGCGCTGAGCCGCGGCACCGCCGTCGTGACGGTCCTGGCCGGGCCCGAGGACACGGGCGCCGCGCCCGCCGACGAGGACGTCCAGACCGTCGTCTACCGGCACGCCGACCGCGTGGACGCCGAGGCGGCCGGGGTGTGGCTGCCCGTCGGGACCGACACCGACCCCGCCACGCTCACCGGCCTCCTGACGGCCTCGACCCAGGCGGGGGAGCAGGCCTACCTCGTCCCCGACGGCGGTGCGGACGCCGGGCCCGCCGCCCAGGACGTGGCCCTGACCGCCCTGCGCTCGGTCGCGGAGGAACTCGGCACCGCCGCCCTGGGCCGCGTGCGCCATCGGCTCGTGGTCACCCACCCGGTCACCGCCGAGGACCGCGCCTTCCTGGCCGCCGCCGGGGTCAGCGCCACCGTCGTCCCCGACGCGGACGGCGTGCTGCACGCCCCCGTGGCGAGCCTGCTGGCCGACGCCGTCACCGTGTGCCTGGGCGCCGGCCCGGCCGGGGACCCGTGGGCCGCCGTCCGGTCGGCGCTGTCCCACCCCGACCCGGACGAGCGCATCTCCGCCCGCTCCGCCTTCGCCGCCGCGACCCGCACCCCGCTGCGCGCGCTGCCCGACGCTCCGGCGGCACGCCTGTCCGTCGCCCCGCGCCTGAGCGTGTCGGCCCCGGCCGTGTTCGGCGTCTGGGACGCCGACGCGGTCGCTGTGCAGTCGCCGGACGGCCGGGTGGCGGCGTGGAGCACGGACACCCGGGCCGGCACGCCGCTGCTGCCGGCCCTCGACGCCGAGACCGCCCTGCCCCGCTGGCGGGCCACCTGGGTGGACGGCCGGATCGCCGCGGAGGACGTGGCCCGCGACGCTCACGACGCCGCGACGCCGGCCTGAGACCTCCGCTTCCTATACTCGAACGGATGCGATGGCCCGTCCGACCGGCGGGCCGCCCCCACGACCCCGGCCGGAAGGCGAGAACCGCACATGCGCGTGCTGACCATCATCCCCACGTACAACGAGATCGAGTCGCTGCCGCTGACCCTCGGCCGACTCCGTGACGCCGTCCCGGAGTCCGACGTTCTCGTGGTGGACGACGCCTCCCCGGACGGCACCGGCGACTGGGCCGACGCCCGCGCCGCCGAGGACCCCTCCGTGCACGTGCTGCACCGCACCACCAAGGACGGCCTGGGCGGCGCCTACATCGCCGGGTTCCGCTGGGGCCTGGAGCGCGGCTACGACGTCCTGGTCGAGATGGACGCGGACGGCTCGCACCAGCCCGAGCAGCTGCCGCGCCTGCTGGAGGCCGTCCGCACCGCGGACCTGGTGATCGGCTCGCGCCGCGTGCCGGGCGGCAAGATGGTGAACTGGCCGACCTCCCGCAAGATGATCTCGTGGGCCGGCTCCCTGTACCCGCGGATCATGCTCGGCCTCAACCTGACGGACATCACGGCGGGCTACCGCGCCTACCGGGCCGACACGCTCCGTGCGATCGACCTGGACGCGATCGAGTCCAAGGGCTACGGGTTCCAGGTGGACATGACCTTCCGCACGGCCCGGCTCGGCAAGCGGATCGTCGAGGTCCCGATCACGTTCGTGGAGCGTGAGCTCGGCGAGTCCAAGATGAGCGGCGGCATCATCGGCGAGGCCGTGGTCAACGTGACCCGCTGGGGCCTGGCTGCGCGCTGGGAGGGCCTGCGCGCCCGCCTCGGCCTCTGAGGCGCACAGCCCCCGAACGACGACGGGGCCGGATCCATGGCGGATCCGGCCCCGTCGTGCATGGGGGAGCGGCGGGTCAGGCGTCGACGTCCTCGCCGCGGCTGGCGCGCAGCTTGTTGAGCTGGATCTTGTAGGTCTCCTCCAGCTCGTCGAGGCTGCGGCGCTCGCGCAGCATGTCCCAGTGGGTGCGCACGGGCTTGCCCTCGGTCTCAGCCGGCTTCTCGCCGCTGACGAGGAACGCCTCCTTGCCGGTCTTCGAGGTCCAGGTGGCCGGCACGTCTGCCTCCACGGAGAAGGTCACGAACACCTGCTCGCCGTCCTCCGTGCGGTACTCCACCCGCTGCCGGGCGGCGGGCTCGACGCCGGCCTCGGACTCCAGGGACTGCGCGCCCAGGCGCATGCCCCGCAGGCTGCGATCGCTCACGTTTCCTCCTCGTCAGGCCGCGCCGAGGCCCGCGCGGGGGCGCGGGCCGATCGAGGCGCGGCGGGTCGTCCTCACTGATGGAACCATTCAGTGTCCCACAGCATTCCCGTCGGCCTCGCCGGCCGGGCGGGTGCCGGGGGTGCGGCCGGCCGACGGGTCGGGCTCAATCTCCTGCGGCGTGGCCAGGGCCTCGTCGAGCGAGGTCTGCGGCATGTCCTCCGCCGTCACCGCGCCGGCGGTCATCGCGTCCATGACGCCGCTGGCGCGCAGGGCGTCCGCGGTGGTGGGGCGGGACCCACGCGGCCGACGCGCGCGCTCCGGGGTGACGCCGACGTGCTCGGCGCCCGGCTCGCCCGCGCGGTCCCCGGAGTCCCGACGCCGGGGTGCGCGCTCCGGGGTGGGGCGGTCGCCGTCGCCGGGGGCGAACGCCTCACCGAGGCCCTGCAGGGCGCGGGTGAGCTCGGCGGGGACCACGAACATGGTGGTGGCCTGGCCGTCGGCGATCTTGGGCAGGGACTGCAGGTACTGGTAGGCCAGGACCTCGGAGTCGGCGCCGCCGGAGTGGATGGCGTCGAAGACCACCTCGATCGCCTCGGCCTCGGCGTTGGCGCGCAGCACGCGTGCCTGAGCCTCGCCCTCGGCGGAGAGGATCTGGGACTGGCGCTCGCCCTCGGCCGTGAGGATGGCGGCCTGCTTCGTGCCCTCGGCGGTGAGGATGGCGGCGCGGCGGTCGCGCTCGGCGCGCATCTGCTTCTCCATCGAGTCCTGGATGGACATGGGCGGGTCGATGGCCTTGAGCTCCACCCGCGAGACCCGCAGGCCCCAGCGCGTGGTGGCGTCGTCCAGCACGCCGCGCAGCTGGGAGTTGATGGAGTCGCGAGAGGTCAGCGCCTCCTCGAGGTTCATGCCGCCCACGACGTTGCGCAGGGTGGTGGTGGTGAGCTGCTCCACCGCGTGGATGTAGTTGGCGATCTCATAGGTCGCGGCCTTGGCGTCCGTGACCTGGAAGTAGACGACCGTGTCGATGGAGACGACGAGGTTGTCCTCGGTGATCACCGGCTGGGGCGGGAAGGAGACGACCTGCTCGCGCATGTCCACCATCGGGAGCATGCGGTCCACGAACGGGATGATCAGGGTCAGCCCGGCGCCGGCCGTGCGGTTGTACTTGCCGAGGCGTTCGATGTTGGCCGTCCGCGCCTGCGGGATGATCTTGACCGAGGAGGCCACGATCACCGCCGCGAGGACGGCGAGGACGACGAGGACGATGAGGGTTTCCATCGGGGTCCCTTCTTCTGGGGTCGGTGCGGTCGGAACGAGGACGTGGGGCGGCTCAGGCGCCGTCCGCCTCCCAGTCGATGCGGGGGAGCGGGCGGACCACCAGGGTGGCCCCGTCGATGCGCAGGACGGTCACCTCGTCGCCGGGGGCGACCTCGGGCGCCCCGGGCTCGACGCGGGCGGACCAGGTGTCGCCGTCGACGGCGAGCGTGCCGGCGTCGCCGGTGATCGCGCCCTGGGCCGCGACGCGACGCCCCGGGAGCGTGTCCAGGTAGGAGGCGCCGGCGCCGGTGTCCTTGCGCAGGTGGCGCAGGGCGACGGGGCGCACGGCGGCGAGCATCAGCAGGGCGACGGCGGCGAACGCCGCGAGCTGGAGCGCCAGCGGGCCGCCCACGAGCGCGACCACCCCCGCCGCGCCGGCCCCGGCGGCGATCATCAGGAAGACGAGGTCGAGGGTCAGCAGCTCGACGCCGGCCAGGCCGGCGGCCAGCACCAGCCACAGCCAGCCCGCGTTCGCCTCGATCCACTCCATGCGTGCGCTCCCCTCCGTGTCGGGTGCGCGGACGGGTCTGCCGCGCGTCGACGTGTGATCCCCATCCTGCCCTACGCAGTGGCTTTGGACACAGCGTGTCCCCAGGCGGTCCTGGAAGTCGGGAGCTACCGCCCGGTAATGTGAGCTGCATGACATCTTCACCCGTCGCGGTCTCGCCCCTGCTCCAGCCGATCACCCTGGGCCCCCTCACGCTGCCCAACCGGGTGGTCATGGCCTCGATGCACATGGGACTGGAGGACCGGCACGACGACCTGCCGCAGCTGGCGGCGTTCTACGCGGAGCGGGCACGCGGCGGCGTCGGACTCATCGTCACCGGCGGCCTGGGCGTCGTCCCCGAGGGCACGGTGACGCTGGGCGGGGGGATGCTCGCCAGCGAGGAGGACGCGCGCGCCCATCGCGTCGTCACGGACGCCGTCCACGCCGCCGGGGGCAGGATCCTCGCCCAGCTGCTGCACGCGGGACGCTACGCCCCCAGCCCCGACCTGGTCTCGGCCTCCGCGGTGCGAGCGCCGATCTCGCGGCACACGCCCCGGGAGATGACGGCCGCGGACATCGAGCGGACCGTGAACGCGTTCGCACGCGCGGCCACGTTGGCCCTGGAGGCCGGATACGACGGCGTGGAGATCATGGCCTCGGAGGGCTACCTCCTCAACCAGTTCCTCGCCCCGGCGACGAACCGACGCGCGGACGAGTACGGGGGCGACGCCGAGCGCCGACGCCGGTTCCCGGCGGCGGTGGTCGCGGCCGTGCGCGAGGCGCTGGGGGAGCGCGGCGTGCTCTCGGTGCGCACCTCGGCGGCGGACCTGGTCCCCGACGGGCAGACGCGCGCGGAGATCGCGGACACCGCCCGGGCCTTCGAGGCCGCCGGAGCGGACGTCCTGATGACCGGCATCGGGTGGCACGAGTCCCGCGTGCCGACCATCGTGACCTCCGTGCCGCGCGCCGCGTTCCTCGCCGCCTCGGCTGACCTGACCGCCGCCGTCGACATCCCCGTGATCGCCTCCAACCGGCTCACCACCCCCGCCGAGGCGGAGGAGGCGCTGACGTCCGGGGCCGCCGCGCTCGTCGGGCTGGCCCGGCCCCTGCTGGCGGACCCCGAGTGGATGGCCGCGATCAGCGACCCGCGCGCTCGGACCCTGACCCCGTGCATCGCCTGCAACCAGGCCTGCCTCGACCACGTGTTCACCGGGGCCAAGGTCTCGTGCCTGATGAACCCCCGCGCCGGGCGGGAGACGGAGCCGGAGTACGCCGCGCCCGTCCCGGTGGCCCTGGGCCGCCGGCGCCGGATCGCCGTGGTCGGTGCCGGGCCGGCGGGCCTCACGGCCGCGGAGCGTGCGGCCCGGTTCGGGCACGAGGTCACCCTGTTCGACCGGCACGCCGAGCCCGGCGGGCAGTTCCGGCTCGCCCGGCGCATCCCCGGCAAGGAGGAGTTCGGTCCCGCGCTGGAGCACCTGGCGGCCCGCGCGGCGGCATCCGGGGTGACGCTCGTGACCGGGGAGGAGGTGTCCGCACAGACACTCCTCACGGACGATGGGCGGCCGGGCTACGACGAGGTGCTCCTCACCACCGGCGTGCGGCCGCGGCCCGTCGCTCTGCCCGGGGCGGGGGAGCCGGGCGCGCCCGCCGTCCACGCGTACGACGACGTGGTCCTGGGCCACGTCGACGTCGGTCCGCGCGTCGCGGTGATCGGCGCCGGCGGCGTGGGCGTGGATGTCGCCGAGGCCCTGGCGGCCGGCACGGAACGGCCGGACGGGACACCCGAGACGCAGGAGCACTGGCGGGCCCGCTGGGGCGTGGCACTGACCTCTCAGACGCCGGGCCAGCTGGCGAAGCCGGCCGCGGCCCACCCCGGACGCGAGGTCCACCTGCTCCAGCGCAGCCCCGGACCGATCGGCGTCCGACTGCGCCCCACCACCGGCTGGGTGCACCGCGCCGAGCTGCGGCGGCACGGGGTCCACCTGCACTCCGGTGTGACCTACGAGGGCCTCGGCCCCGACGGCCTGCGCGTGACCGCGCCGTCCCCGGAGGACCCCGAGACACGCGTGCCGCTGACCCTGGATGTGACGGACGTCGTCGTGTGCGCCGGGCAGGAGTCCGAGACGGATCTCGTCGAGGACCTGGTGGCTGCGGGCTACGCGCCGGAGGCGGTGCGCCTGATCGGTGGCGCGGCCGAAGCCCGCGAGCTCGACGCCTACCGGGCCATGGACCACGCCGTGCGGGCCGTGCAGGGCTGAGCCGCGCCGCCGGCCGGCGGGCCCTCCCGGGCGGACGACGTCAGGGCTACGGTCGGGGCATGGCTCTCATCTACACCGCACGCCTGGACCCGGACAAGCCCGAATGGATCCGCCGCCGCCTCGTGGCGCACGGACTGCCCGCGGACGTGACCGCCGAGAAGGTCGGCTCGTACCGGTTCGACGATCCCGCCGGCGAGATCGGCGTCGAGTCGATGCTCGTGCGCGTGGGGGACCAGCTGTATCAGACCGCGTTCGCCTACCGAGGCGACGCACCCCTCGAGGGGGACGTCGTGGCCGAGGCGGAGCACTCCGTCCTGGGACACCGCTGGGTCGTGGACGCCGCCACCGACCCGGACGCGCGCCGCATCCTCGCGGCGGGCGTGCGCGGCGAGATCCCGCAGGCCCGACTCGAGATGCACGACGAGTCCGGGACCTACCTCGAGACGCGCGCCCCGGACCTCACCCTCCGCGTGATCGGCGCCGATGCGACGGGGGAGCTCGAGGTGCCGGTCGAGCTGTCGGAGACGGATGAGGCGGACGTCGACGGCCCGCGATGCCTCATCGCCGAGGGAGACGGTGTGCGGGCCGTCGTCGCGCGTCTTACCTGAGGGGCGGTCCGCGCGGTCAGAGGCCGCGCGGACCCCAGGACCGCAGCCGGCGATGGCTGGTGAGCGACATGTACAGCGCGATGCACCAGCCGAGGACGGTCCACCCGGTGAGCAGGTTCACCCAGAATACCGCCCACACGTTGGAACGGCCACGGACGGCGGCGACGGCCCATGGAGCCAGGTAGCCCGCCGTGGCGATGGCCAGGACGACGGCGATCGTCGCGTGCAGGGGGCGGTCGCGCTGGTCGGTCATGATCGTCATGGGTCCAGGCTACGCGCGAGACCCGCCGCGGAGGGCGCCCTGTCCACCGTTCCGCAGTGCGCCGATAATGTACATTATGTCAACTAGCCTGTTCTTCGCCTCCCCTTCGGAGGCCGCCTGCACGGCACGCGCCGCGTCGTGAACTGGCCCAGGTGGCCGCGCCGGGCGGCACCGACACCGCGTGCCGGGGTTCACTCCCCCGGGTCTGCGGACAGCCGCTCCAGCAACGGCAGGACAGCCGCCACCGCCGTCCGGCTCTCGTGCCAGAGCCCGTGTCGCAACCGGGAATGGACGGCCTGCTGGCTGATCCCGAGTTCGGCCGCCGCCTCTCGCTGACTGGCGCCGGCTTCGACCAGCCGTCCCGCCGCGTGCTGATCAGCGGACCGGCGCCGTTCCACCGCGGCGACCAGCTGCAGGGTGGCCTCCGCACAGCGCAGATCAGCCTCTCGGCCGGCATCCGAGGCGCGGTCCGCGCGACCTCCGCCCGGCAGCACGAGTCGGCCCGGTGCCCGCCGGGCCCGCCGCCGCTCGGCTGTTGTCAGGTACGACAATGATGAATCCTTGTCGAGGGCATCCTCGGGATCCAACAGCACCGCCCAGGACCCGGTCCGCACGGCCCACAGCGCCAAGCCGACCGTGGCCGCCATGCCGTCGACGACGACGGCCAGCTCGCCGTCGTGCGACGCCGCATCGGTGCCCGGGCCGGATTCGTCGAGAAGCCACGCCGCCGCGGTCACAGCCGCGTCCGGGCGAGGATCGTCGAGCAGCGCGGCTGCCAGACGCCGCGCGTCGTCAGCGGTGGCGGCGGTCGGTCGGATGGGCACCAGATGCACGGACACCATGCAGTGAGCCTACCTCTGACAAAGGCGCTGTCTTGTTGTGGGGCCCGTCTGCCGAGCCGTCCTCGGCCGGACGCTCCGTCCGGACGTCTCGGTGCGCCAGACTGGATGCATGACGTCCTCCCCCACCGCCCGTCGTGTCGTGCCCGCCGAGCATCGCGCCCCGCGCGGCGCCCTGCCTGCGCTTGCCGTCGACCTCCTGCTCACCGTCCTCTTCGTGGCTCTGGGCCAGGGGCAGCACTCCACGGAGCGCGGGCTGCTGGGTCTGCTGGTCACGGCGGCGCCGTTCCTCGCGGGCCTCCTGCTCATGACCGGGCTGACCTCCGGACACCGGACCTGGGCCCGCGTGTGGCCCCACGGCGTGATCGTCTGGCTGGGGACCGTCGCCGTCGGGATGGTCCTGCGCGTGGCCTTCGGCCTCGGTGGCGCACCCGTGTCCTTCGTGCTCGTGGCGCTCGGGGTGCTGGGCGTCCTGCTCCTGGGCCGCCGGGCAGTGACCGCCTGGCTGGTGCGCCGCACCCGGAGGTGAGGAGCCGGCGCGCAGCTAGGATCATCGGGGACACCGGACCCACAGCATCGAGGAAATGAGGACCGCCCGTGGTCACCGCCATCGTCTTGATCAAGACCGACAAATCCAGCATCCCGGAGACCGCCGAGACCCTCGCCGCGCTCGAGGGGGTCGGGTCGGTCTACTCCGTGACCGGCGCATGGGACCTGGTGGCGATGGTCAAGGTGCGCCGCTACGAGGACCTCGCCGACGTGATCGCCGACCACCTCTCCAAGGTCGACGGGATCCAGGACACCGAGACCATGCTGGCCTTCCGGACCTACTCGTCCGAGGACCTCGGCGAGGGATGGGCGCTCGGCTTCGACTCCTGAGCGTCTTCTCGACGACGGACCCCACCTCGCCGGGGAGGGCCCGTCGTCGCACCATCAGGACCGGGAGAAGGCGACCCAGCGGTCCAGGACGTCACGCGCGGCGCCGGAGTCGATCGACTCGGCGGCCCGCGTCATGTTGGCCGCCAGTCGCTCCATCAGCGGCGCGTCCGCGTCGCGGTCCCAGGCCGTCAGGCCCGCGGCCGCGTTGAGGAGGACGGCGTCGCGGATCGGACCCTTCTCCCCCGCCAGCAGAGCGCGGACGAGGGTCGCGTTGTAGGCGCCGTCCCGCCCGGCCAGGGCCTGAACGGGGGCCAGGTCGATGCCCAGCTCCCGGGGATCGAGCTCGTGGGTGCGCACACCGTCCCGGACCTCCAGGACGGTCGACGGTCCCGACGTCGTGATCTTGTCCCGGCCGTCCGCCCCGCGGAAGACGAAGCCGCGCACCCCCCGGTCCGCGAGCACCTGCGCGAGCAGCGGGACCATGGCCTCACTCGAGCAGCCCAGGGCCTGGGCGGTGACCTGGGCCGGATTGCTCAGGGGGCCGAGGAAGTTGAACACGGTGGGCACGCCGAGCTGCTTGCGCACCGGGGCCACATACTTCATGGACGGGTGGTAGTTCTGGGCGAACAGGAACGTGATGCCCACCGCCTCGGCGCACTCCTCGGCCTTCCGGGCCGGCATGGACAAGTCCACGCCGAGGGCCTCGATCACGTCGGCCGCGCCGGCGGTGGACGAGGCGCCGCGATTCCCGTGCTTGACGATCCGCGCGCCCGCACCGGCGGCCACGAGCGAGGACATCGTGGAGAGGTTCACGGTCCCCAGGCGATCGCCGCCCGTGCCCACGACGTCGAGGGTCTCCCCCGGCACGTGCACCGGGTTCGCCGCCTGCACCATCGCCTCGGTCAGGCCGCGCAGCTCCGGCACCGTCACCCCCTTGGCGGCCAGGGCGAGGAGGAATCCACCCACCTGCCCCTCGGTGGCATCGCCGGCCATCATCTCCCCCATGGCCCACGCGGCGACGTCGTCGCTGAGGTCCTCACCGACGGTGAGGGCGCGGAAGACCTCCGGCCAGGAGGTCCCAAGGACTGCTGCGGTGTTCTCGGGGGTGCTCACGCACTGAGCCTAGCGGCCCGGCCACACCCGGCACCGCGTCGTGTCATGCGCCGCGCACCGCGAACCTGAACATCCCCTGGACGCCAGCCCCCGACTGTCACTGAAACCCCCCGACGGTGCTGACGACCTGTCCTGCGACACGGTAGGTTCGATTTACCGCCCGGGCGGTGTTTGGGGCCATAATGGCTGGGTGACCACAGCTAACCCCACTCTCCATCAGCCCACCACGGGGCTCCCGAGCCGGCCGAACATGGTGCAGGTCGGGACCATGGTGTGGCTTGCCAGCGAGCTCATGTTCTTCGGTGGGCTCTTCGCCATGTACTTCACCCTGCGCTCCACGTCTCCGGAGCTCTGGGCCGAGCACACCGCGATCCTCAACGTCCCGCTCGCCGCGGTGAACACGACGATCCTGGTGCTCTCCTCCGTCACCGCCCAGTTCGGCGTCCTCGCCGCCGAGCGCCTTCAGCCCCGCCGCACCGGCGGCTTCCTGCAGTTCGGGAAGTGGGGCATGGTCGAGTGGTTCATCCTGACCTTCATCATGGGCTCGATCTTCGTGGCGGTGCAGTCCTACGAGTACGCGGTTCTCGTCTCCGAGGGTGTGACCGTCGCGGCGAACGCGTACGGCTCGGCGTTCTACATCACCACCGGCTTCCACGCCATCCACGTGACCGGCGGCCTGATCGCGTTCCTCTTCATCATCGGCCGCGCCTACATGGCCCGCCGCTTCGGCCACCACGAGGCGACGTCGGCGATCGTCGTGTCCTACTACTGGCACTTCGTGGACGTCGTCTGGATCGCCCTGTTCTTCATCGTCTACTTCCTGAAGTAAGACGACCCCCACTCCCCGCACCGACTTCAGGCCCGGGCCGGCAGCATGTGCGGCCCGCCCGGGAAGAGAACGATAGGAAACCCCCGTGAAGGCACTTTCGCAGAACCGACGCCATCCCCTGATGGGGCTGGCGCTCCTCCTGCTGGGACTCCTGGTGACCGGCGGACTGTACTCCGTCGCGAGCACCCTGAACCAGGCGCAGGCGGCCACGCAGGTCACCGCGGCCGCCTCGGCTGATGACATCTCCGAGGGCGAGAAGCTCTTCAACGCGAACTGCGCCTCGTGCCACGGCACGGGTGCCGCGGGGGGTCCCTCCGGCCCGTCCCTGATCGGTGTCGGCGCCGCCTCCGTCGACTTCCAGGTGGGCACCGGCCGCATGCCGATGCAGATGAACGGCCCGCAGGCCCAGGTCAAGCCGAACCAGTTCAACGACGAGCAGACGGCCCAGCTCGCCGCCTACGTCGCCTCGCTGGGTGCCGGCCCCGCCGTCCCCGAGGACGAGTACCTGGATGTGAACCACGAGGATGTGGACATCACCCGCGGCGGCGACCTGTTCCGCATCAACTGCGCCATGTGCCACAACGCGGCCGCGGCCGGCGGTGCGCTCACCCGCGGCAAGTACGCCCCCTCTCTGCAGGGCGTGGAGGAGAAGCACATCTACGAGGCCATGGAGACCGGCCCGCAGAACATGCCGGTGTTCTCCGACTCGAACATCAAGCCCGAGGACAAGCGCGACATCATCGCCTACCTCAAGACCATCGAGAACCAGGGCTCCCCCGGCGGCCTCGCCCTCGGCTCGCTCGGCCCCGTCTCCGAGGGCCTGTTCATCTGGACCGCTGGCCTGGCGCTGATCATCGGCTTCATGGTCTGGCTCACCAGCCGGTCCTCCTGATCCCGTCGGCGCAGGCGCGCCGACCACCCGTCATCGACATTCATCACTCGAGTAAAGGAAACAGGACATATGGGCGAGAAAGGCTTTGAAGGGACCGAGCACCGCTCGGGTTCCCTCGAGCACGCCGGCGAGGACGCGCCCCGGTACGCGATCGACAACCCGGGCCTGCCTCCGCACCGTCCGCGTCTGGCCGATGAGGATCGGAAGGCTGCGAAGCGCGCCGAGCGTCAGGTCTCGGTCATGTTCCTCATCTCCATCGTGGGCACGGTGCTCTTCTTCATCGGCTACTTCGGTGTGGGGCAGATCGGCAACGGTGAGGCGTTCAGCAAGATCTACCTGCAGAACCTGCTGCTCGGCCTGGGCACCGCCCTCGCCATGTTCGGCATCGGCATCGGCGTGGTGCACTGGGCCAAGACCCTGATGCCGGACCACGAGACCGTGGAGGACCGTCACGAGATCCGCTCGGAGGACGACCGCGTGGCCGCCACCGGGATGATCTCCGAGATCCTGGACGAGTCGCAGATCAAGCGCCGCCCCCTGCTGCGCAACACCCTGATCGGTGCCGCCCTGCTGGCCCCCCTGCCGTTCATCGCCGTGTTCCGCGATCTGGACGACTCGGACAACTTCTCGGATGAGGAGATCCACAACTTCGGTCCGGAGCGTCTGCGTCACACCATGTGGGCCGAGGGCGTGCGCCTCGTGCGCGACCCCACCGGCTCCCCCATCAAGGCCTCGGACGTCACGCTCGGCTCCGCCGTGCACGTCATCCCCGACGGCCTGAACGACCTGGGCCCTGACAAGCTCAACCAGAAGGCCAAGGCCGTCGTCCTGCTCATGCGCCTCGACCCGACCAAGGTGAAGATCACCCCGGGTCGCGAGGACTGGAACGTGGACGGGATCTTCGCCTACTCCAAGGTCTGCACGCACGTGGGCTGCCCGATCGCCCTGTACGAGCAGCACACCCACCACCTGCTCTGCCCCTGCCACCAGTCGACCTTCGACCTGACGCAGGAGTGCAAGGTCATCTTCGGCCCGGCCAGCCACGCGCTGCCGCAGCTGCCGATCACCGTGGACGACGAGGGCTACCTCGTGGCCCAGAGCGATTTCCATGAGCCCGTCGGGCCTGTCTACTGGGAGCGTGGCTGACACCTATGAGCACCACCGTGAATGAGTTCCAGCCGGCGACCACGACCGGCCGCATCGCCAACTTCGTCGACACTCGCATGGGCATGTCGCCGATCGTGAAGTTCTTCGGCCGCAAGATCTTCCCGGACCACTGGACGTTCATGTTCGGCGAGGTCGCCCTGTACAGCTTCGTCATCCTGCTGCTGTCCGGCGCGTTCCTCACCCTCTTCTTCGACCCCTCCATGTCGGAGGTCGTCTACGACGGGGCCTACGCCCCGCTGCGCGGCATCGAGATGTCCGCGGCCTACGCCTCGACCCTGGACATCTCGTTCGACGTGCGCGGCGGCCTGTTCATGCGCCAGCTGCACCACTGGGCGGCGCTGATGTTCGTGGCGGCCATGTCCGTCCACATGCTGCGCGTGTTCTTCACCGGCGCGTTCCGTCGCCCGCGTGAGCTGAACTGGCTGGTCGGCTGCTTCCTGCTGATGGCCGGCTGGGCCGCCGGCTTCACCGGCTACTCCCTGCCCGACGAGGTGCTCTCCGGCAACGGCCTGCGCATCATCGACGGCATCCTGAAGTCGCTGCCGCTGGTGGGCACGTACCTCTCCGCCTTCTTCTTCGGCGGCGAGTTCCCCGGCCACTCGGTCATCGGCCGCCTGTACGCCCTGCACATCATGATCGTGCCGGCCGCCATCCTGCTGCTGATCGGCATCCACCTGTTCATGGTCGTCGTGCACAAGCACACCCAGTACCCGGGCCCGGGCCGCACCGAGGACAACGTGGTCGGCTACCCGGTCGGCCCCGTGTACGCGGCCAAGGCCGGCGGCTTCTTCTTCATCGTGTTCGGTGTGCTCGCGCTCATCGCCTCCACGGTGACGATCAACGCCAACTGGAACTACGGCCCGTACGATCCGTCCCCGGTGCAGGCCGGCACCCAGCCCGACTGGTACATCGGCGTGTTCGACGGCGCCCTGCGCCTCATGCCGGGCATGATCGGCGACTACTCCTTCCTCTGGAACATCCCGATGCCGTGGGGCTCCTCGGTGTCCCTGCCCATGGGCGTGCTCGTGCCGCTGATCCCGGTCGGCGCCCTGCTCGTCGGCATGTGCACCTGGCCCTGGATCGAGCGGTGGATCACCAAGGACAACACTGAGCACCACCTGCTCGACCGTCCGCGCAACGCCCCGGCCCGCACGGGCATCGGCGTGGCCGCCGTCGTCTGGTACTGCGTCATGTGGGCGGCCGCGTCCTCGGACCTCATCGCCACCCACTTCCACCTCTCCCTGAACGACGTGCTGTACGTGCTGCGCGCGCTGTTCTTCCTCGGCCCGGTGATCGCCTTCATCGTGACCCGCCGCATCTGCCTGTCCCTGCAGCGCAAGGACCGTGAGCTGGTGCTCCACGGCCACGAGGCCGGCGTCATCGAGATGTCCCCCGAGGGCGGCTTCCACGAGCGTCACCGCCAGCTCACCGACTACGAGCTGTACCGCCTGGTGTCCTTCGAGGACCGCCGCCCGGTGCCGGCCATGCCCGGCCGCAACGGCAAGGTGGGCGCGCTGGAGAAGGCCCGTGCCGGCCTGAACCGCATGTTCTACCAGGATCGCGTCGCCCCGGTCTCCCGCGAGGAGCTGGTGGAGGCCCGCACCCACGGCCAGCACGGCCACGAGGAGCACCCCGTCGAGCTCGAGCACGGCTCGCACGCCCCTCACCTGGATCGCTGATCCCGAGCGGCTGATTCCCTGACGAAGGGCCCCACGCACCATGGTGCGTGGGGCCCTTCGACGTTCCCAGGGTGACCTCGAGGACGCGCTGCCCTGAGCAGCCCCGACGCCGCGGCGCGCATCGGCCCGCATGGACGGCGAAGGGTTCAGGCCCGCCGGTCCCGGGCCACCCCCGTGGGCCTGCCCAGCGTTTCCCGCCAGCCTGGGACGTGCCCGGCCCCTGCTGACGGCCACGTGCCCGGTTCCGGACTCCCAGGTGCCGCGGGCCCGTGCCCGAC